>NZ_CM003596.1:1500000-1800000 GCF_001435845.1 Psychrobacter sp. P11G3 | reverse complement strand
CATCTAAATTTATTATACATAAAGGGTCGGGTGCAAGCGTCCATATAATCTCACTCAAACGCCAGCATGTTACATAACACATATCAATACTAGTTGTTTGTAGCTAATTATGATTCTCAATTAGCATCTTATTCTTAGTTCATAACGTTACACCCTATACTGCGCCTGTATGCTACTATATTTACCTGAGATTAGAAGCCATTTTGTTGATTTTGATTTTTACTGATTAGTTTGCCAATTATGCTATCCTTATATAATAAATTGTGGATGTACGGCGATCGGTAAAAATAAATAGGGGAGTACGCGTTATGATAGGTAGTCAGAAAGTTATTGATTATTTGAATTTCTTACTAGGTGGTGAGCTTGCTGCTCGTGACCAATATTTTATTCATTCAGAGATGTATGCTGAGTGGCACTATGGCAAGTTATACGACCGTATCCATCATGAAATGGAAGACGAAACGCTACATGCACAAAATATCATTCGCCGTATCTTGATGTTGAGTGGCACGCCAAAGATGTCAGTCGACGCTATTCATATTGGTGCGACTGTCCCTGAGATGTTGCAGTTTGATCTAGATTTAGAGTACCAAGTACAAAAGCATCTAAAAGAAGGTATCGCACTTTGCGAAGCAGAGCATGACTATGTCACGCGTGAGATGCTGGTTGAGCAGTTGAAAGACACCGAAGAAGATCATGCGCACTGGCTTGAGCAGCAGCTCCGTCTCATCGACATGATTGGTCTACCGAATTACCTACAAAGCCAAATGGCTGAAGTTACTCCTAATATTGTCTGATATCATCCTACGTATGAATAGCATTCACAGTATTTAGCATAAATAATAGAGATTAAGGGAGAAAGGTAATGACAGGGGATAAAGAAGTTATTCGCGCGTTAAACAAAGTACTTGGGCAGTCACTGATTGCCATCAACCAGTATTTTTTGCATGCTCGTATTGCACGTCATTGGGGGCTAGAGGCGCTTAATGACTCATTGTATAAGCAATCTATTGCTGAGATGAAATGGTCAGACGACCTAATCGCTCGTATTTTATTGCTAGGCGGTTTGCCAAACTTGCAGGAACTGGGCAAGGTATTGGTCGGTGAAGATGTACCAGAAATTATCGAGTGCAACTTACGTCTTGAGAGACAAAAGTTCGATATTATTACTGATGCTGTCACCTTGTGTGAGACAAAGTCGGATTATGTCTCTCGCCAGCTATTAGTCACGCTAAAAGATGGCAATGAAGAGTATGAAGACTGGTTAGAGACGCAGCAGGACTTGATAGAAAGTATTGGTGTAGAGCGCTACATCCAATCGCAAATGAGTGATGATGACGCATAATATTTGTTGATGTAAGTCGTTATAAAAAAAGCCAGTATGAGATTGATAATCCAATCGCATGCTGGCTTTTTTCTGTCTATAGATAAGCTATTTCTAACGTTTTGGCTATACAGAATAGAGACTTGTCGTACGTAAAATCTCACTCAATAGAAAACTTGTCTCTATTGACAATACGCTCTAGTATAAACCGCGTCCATCCTCAGGTTTCAGACGTAAAAAATACAGCCCCGAGAGAATGGTCAAAATGCCCAATATCCAATAAGTGGTTTGGAACGCAACTAGTGTATCCATCTGTAGACGCTCACGTAATAGATTTAACACAGCGGCACCGAACGCAATGCCAAAGCTAATCGCTAGCTGCTGATTGACCGCCATTAAGCTATTGCCACTACTGGTTTGTGTGCCCTGTAAATCGCCAATAGTAATCGTATTCATCGCACTGAACTGCATAGAGTTGCAGGCACCCATGATGGTCAAAATAGGTATAAACCATAGCCACTGCGACGCATCGTTAAACTGCGCCAGTACAATAATAAGTGAACCCATAAACAAAGTATTGTAGACCAGCACTTTACGGTAGCTAAACCGCTGAATAATTTTGCTAACCCAAGGTTTGATACCTATAGCACCCACCGCAATTGGGGCAAGCAGCCAACCTGCTTGCGAAGGTGAGTACTCAAACACCACTTGTAGTAGTAGAGGCAGCAAAAATGGTACTGCACTGATACCAAGCCGCGTAAACAAATTGCCTGTAATACCAATTCGAAAGGTGCGAATATCAAACAAGCTCAGTGGAAACAGGGGAGCTGCTCGCCGTTTGGCATGCCAGACATACGCACCGATCAATAGACTTGCGCCTAATCCAAGCAACAACCCATAAACTCCGCGACCTGTCTGTGAACCAAACTCGACAGCCAGTGTGAATCCGCAAGCAGCTGCGGCAAACAATACAAACCCTGTCCAGTCAAGACGCTTGGTATCTTCATATAGCGCTGGCACCAGTTTTTTACCCATAATAAAACCTGCCACACCCATCGGTATATTGATCAAAAATATCCAATGCCAGCTGGCGTATTGCACGATATAGCCACCCAATACTGGACCGACTAGTGGCGCAACCAATGCAGGTATCACAGCAAAGTTCATCACAGTAAGCAGCTTATTGCGCGGGTAAGACTTAACCAATATCAAACGAGCGACAGGCGTCATCATGGCACCGCCGATACCCTGTACCACACGTGAAGCAACCAAAAAATCTAGCGTTTGCGACGCCGCGCAAAGTAATGAGCCAATACAAAAAATGATGACCGCTGATAAAAATACGCGGCGTGTGCCATATTTATCCGCTAAAAAACCACTGATAGGGATAAAAATCGCCAAGGTTAATGCGTAGCTGATGACTGCCCACTGCATCTTTAGTGGTGACTCACCGAGTGCCTGCGCCATTTGTGGCAACGAGGTGTTCAAAATAGTAGCGTCTAAAATTTGCATAAATAGCGCTACCGCTAGTACATAAGGCAGGTATTTATCTTGAGTCGGAGTGAGCGTTACCATGTGAGTCCCATTGAACGTCTCGTTATGAAGTAAGAAAATAGCGGATTTGCGAGCAGATCACTATGCAAGCTGAGTAGTATAAAAAAGCCTAGCTCATAATAAAAGTGACTCAAAGTAACTAATATAAGAGCAACGATGTAAAGGGTAGCTAATGAAAAGGCAAAGAGGCGAAATAAGACAAAAAATTCGATGCGTGCTAATAGCTCGTCTCTATTTACTTTGGCAGTAGAAACACAACATTGATTACAAGAGAGGACTTTAAAGTCGTTATAAGTTATCGTTATAGTAAACCTTCGCGGCAGTCATAAATACAAACCGAGGATAAATTATGAGTCAAGATAATAATAAATACGTACCACCAAAAGTTTGGACGCAAGATAAAGACAACGGCGGCAAGTTTGCTAGTATTAACAGTTCAACGTCTGGAGCTCGCTATGATAAAGAGCTGCCCGTTGGTGATGCCCCGTTACAGCTGTACTCGTTAAATACGCCAAATGGTGTCAAGGTAAACATACTATTAGAAGAGCTGGCAGAGCTTGGCATTGACGGAGCAGCATATGATGCCTATAAGATTGATATTTCTAAAGGTGAGCAGTTTGGCTCAGGGTTTGTAGAGATAAACCCTAATTCAAAGATTCCAGCTTTGGTCGATCATTCTACTGATATAGCAGGCGAGCCGATAGCACTCTTTGAGTCGGGCGCTATCTTAATGTATCTAGCAGAAAAGTTTGATAAGTTTCTGCCACTGGCTACTGGCAAAGCGCGAGCAGATTGTTTGTCTTGGATTATGTGGCAAATGGGTAGCGCACCTTTCTTAGGTGGCGGCTTTGGACACTTTTATGCGTATGCGCCTGAACCTCTAGAGTATCCAATTAATCGCTATACGATGGAAACCAAGCGTCAGCTCGATGTATTAGACACGCATCTAAAAGATCATGAGTACCTGTGCGGCAATGATGAGTCTGATTACAACATTGCGGATATGATTGTCTGGTCTTGGTATGGCCAGTTGGTACTGGGTAAGCTCTATGACGCGGCAGAATTTTTACAAGTAGAAGACTACAAACACTTGCAGCGTTGGGCTAAGAAAATCGCTGAACGTCCTGCAGTCAAACGTGCAGTAGCGCTAGAGCTAAAACCAATCGACTAAACCAGGTACTTAATATAGTTTATATCTAGTAGTACAGTTTAAATATAAATAAATCTTAAACACAGCAGCAAGGCTGATAAGCAAATAACTTATCAGCCTTTTTATTTGTATTTATAAAAATGAATACAACCCATGTTAGGTCTTCCTTTTGTCTTTACACAATGATACATTAGTACAACAGATAGAAACACTAGTGCGTTAAGATAGCCGAGCACCATTACAATAGATAGGTGTTTATACTTCTTCTACTGAAAGGTGATGATTATGAAAGATAATAATTATATAAACAATATGTCGCTATCAAGAGACGCTGATTTAACTGGTGTTAGTAGGTTAGGCATTACCTATGACGATAATAATTATGATAACAATAGCTATAAAGATAGTGCCCAGTCTAATAAAAATCCTAAAAACATCACTGTAGAGCATTATTCAGAAAACATACCTAAAAAAATAAAAGAACAACCCACCTTTATGATAAAAAATAAAATATTACTGCCTGTATTTGCAGCGCTTAGCACAGCTTTATTCAGTACCACTAGTATGGCCAGTACATCGACTGAGTTTACCAGTCAAGACTGGCAAGTCGTTTGTGATAATACGCGTACGTGCCGGCTGGCAGGCTATCAAGCAGAGAATAATAGTGAGTTTCCGGTTTCTATATTGCTCGTACGCCGCGCAGGTGCGAATGCTAGCGTGGATGGTAAAGTAAAGCTTGGCGGGGCAAAGGACAGCTCGTCTAAAGCCTTAATGCAGCTTGGTAATC
This sequence comes from Psychrobacter sp. P11G3, assembly GCF_001435845.1. Classification (NCBI taxonomy): domain Bacteria; kingdom Pseudomonadati; phylum Pseudomonadota; class Gammaproteobacteria; order Moraxellales; family Moraxellaceae; genus Psychrobacter; species Psychrobacter sp. P11G3. The sequence continues at coordinate 1,795,185 of NZ_CM003596.1, read as the reverse complement.
GTCATCGCATCTCGTTGTTTATTAATGACAAGGATTATGGCGAGACTAAGCCGTATTCAGCCGCTGCAGGTAATGCTGAGCTTACTCAAGCACAGGTAGCCGCATTGTTAGAGGCGTTGACCAAATCTAGCAAGATTACGTTGGCCTTGCGCAATTCACGTTGGCAGCTCTCTGACAAAGGTGCCAGTGCTGCTATGCTAAAAGCCGATGAGTTCCAAGGTCGCGTTGGTACATCCAGTGCTTTTATCAAAAATGACGATGCTGTTAAATCTAGTGGCGGTATATTGCCTCCCAAAGCTGCGCCAATACTACGGTTTGTCGTGCCAAGTGCCAAAGCGGACGATGGTAATGACAAAAAATTTGTGATGAGGTCCTCTCAGTTGGCATCATTGGTAAAAGGCACAATGAAAGATGCAGACAGCGTTTGTCCCAATCTTTCAGACAAATCACCTTGGCGTATCAGTCGTCTAAATGGCTCGCAGCTGTTGGCACAGCATGAGTGCTGGACAGGCGCTTATAACGCTGGAGCAGGGGTTTGGGTAATCAATGACAGTAAACCTTATAAACCAACGTTGGTAACGACCAATGCTACTGGCTACGATAAAGGTAAGCTTACCTCTGTACAAAAAGGACGCGGTATCGGTGATTGCATGAGCAAAACCGATTGGCTATGGACGGGCCGTACATTTGAAAAAAGTCATGAAAGCACCACAGGACTTTGCCGTCTAATCGAGGCGGGCGGGGCATGGCAGCTACCTACCTATGTCACAGAAGTCAAAGTAGTACGATAGATAAATAGCGAGTAGTTCATTTACTTTAGTTATTCAATTTTGCTTTAGGTATTAAATAAAACACCTAAACTTGTTTATTATCAACACTGTTAGTGCTTATTTACTCAGTAATTGAAGAAATAGGTACATATATTTTTTTATTGTGCTATACTGCGTCGCCACGTTAGCTTAGGCTTTCGTGAATTATGAGATTGATAACATCGCCTGCGATTTTGGGTCTAGGATGACCATAAGTAATTGTTGCCGATGATTTTGTGTACTTAAATAACCTTTAAAAATATCCGTTATTTTTGACTCATATCTTATCTACTGGCCTATAACTAGGGTCTAGATTGGTTGCTGTTTGCCTTTATCTGCTTTGGACAAAGCATTGATAATGAGCGTATATCAAGCAAGGATAAGACACTCGGCACTACCACCAAAATACGTCAGACAGCACGAACGCATTTATTATAAAGACGCTAAGCTCTATTGGCTTGGTTTCTAATTATCGACAATTTCATGTTGCTCGGTAATGCTAATAAGAGCAGCGTGGTGAACGGTTATCAGTGGTATGCATCAAGTTTGCTGAATTTACAGCAACTTATACTTACCAAGGATTCTTATGACTGACATCTTATCTGCAATCGCCGCTGAAAACGGCATCATCGAAAGCACTGACACTCCAAATACTGATAATAATACTCAAGCGGCTGCTACTGACGCCACTGAAGAAAACAAAATCACCTTTACTGATCTTGGCATTGCTAAGCCAATTCTTACTGCGCTTGATCGCAGTGGCTATACCAATCCAACCCCTATTCAAGAACAAGCCATTCCTTTTGCTCTAGCCGGTCGTGACCTTTTATTGTCAGCGCAAACAGGTAGTGGTAAAACAGCGGCTTTTGTTATCCCTGTACTTGACCGTTTGAGCCGTGCCACTAGCTTTGACAAACTAACCAAAGCACTTATCCTAACGCCAACGCGTGAACTTGCTCAGCAAGTACATGATAGCGTTCGCACTTATTCTAAAGACATGCGCGGTCTATTTTGTGTGCCATTAGTTGGTGGCGCACCATACAACGGTCAGATCACTGCTTTGAAAAAGGGCGTTCAAGTAATTGTTGCAACTCCTGGTCGTCTACTTGACCATATCAATGCAGGTCGCGTTGATTTGTCAAACCTAGAAGTATTGGTACTTGACGAAGCTGACCGTATGCTAGACATGGGTTTTGCTGATGATATCAGTGACATCCTTCGTGCAGCGCCAATCGATCGTCAAACGATCATGTGTTCAGCAACTTGGGATGGCCCAGTAGGTAAAATCGCTGCCAGCTTCACTAAGAACCCTGAGCGCGTATCAATCAAAGTAGAATCTGCACACATCGAAGAAAAAGTGTACTACTGTGATGATTTTGATCACAAAAACCGTTTACTTGACAAAATCGTTTGCCAACAAGATATGGAACAAATCATTATCTTTGCTGCTACCAAACGTAGCACTGAAAAACTGGCTAAGCAGCTACAAGAAGCGGGCCATAAAGCAAGCTTCCTACATGGTGACTTGCCACAGAGCAAGCGTAACCGTATCGTTCAAGACTTGCGTAATGGTAAAGTCAAAATTCTAGTAGCGACTGACGTTGCTGCTCGTGGTCTAGACATCCCAGCTATCTCGCACGTTATCAACTATGACTTGCCACGTCAGACTGAAGATTACGTCCATCGTATCGGTCGTTGTGGTCGTGCTGGTCGTACTGGTGTTGCTATCAGCCTATGTAGCATGGATGATCGTCCACAGCTTAACGCTATCAACCGTTATTTAGATCGCAAAATGGAAGTATGTATCATCGAAGGTATGGAGCCTAAGAAAACTTACGTACCTAGCGAAAACAAAGGTAATGGTCGTGGCCGTGGCCGTGGTCGTTCTAACGGCGGTGGCGGTCAAGGCCGTGGTCGTTCAGGCGGTGGCTATGCTGGTAAATCTAGCGGTGGTGGTCAAGGCCGCGGTCGTTCAAGCGACAGCGCTCCAACTGGTCAACGCGCTAGCAACGACAGCGGTTATCAAGGTAAGCCACGTGACACGTCAAGCAAACCAAATGAGCGTTCAGGTGGCAAGCCGTATCAAGGCAAGCGCACTGGTGGCCCAAGCCGCGGTGATAGCAATGGCGTTCCACGTGGTGAGCGTGCTGCAACTGGTCGCGGTCGTCCAAGCGGCAGCCAAGGTCGTCCAGCTGGTCGTTCTGACAGCCGTGGCCAAGGTCGTCCAAACGGTGGCAACCGTGGTAACAATTCGTAATACAGCTATATTTGACGATTAAAATCATTGATTCATTAATCGTCTAAAGATAGCACTAAAAAAGCCAGATACTTGTTATCTGGCTTTTTTGCGTTTACTTGTTTTGTATGGCGCCATGATTAGCTTACGTCCTTACTTGCCTAGCCGTTACCTTGCTATTCATTCTGTTAAATACTACTCAGCAAATCCTAGCTAATAGTCGATGGCTGCTTGCAGGAGTTTTTTGCCTTGTCTATACTGATTTACTTTTGCCCGTTGTAATTCTTGGAGCACCTTGATGCCTGCCACCTCAAATTTAGCAATTGATAATTTGCCATTAGCCTTTGGCATCATTATGGCCATTATTGGTCTGGTTTTTTATACCCAAGGCTTACCGGGTAAGTTTTGGCGTCGGTTTTATACCGTATTGCCTGGTATTGTACTTTGCTGCTTTATACCGGCCACTCTAAATAGCTTGGGGGTGTTTGCCGATGGCGTTGGTTCGCAGATTTATGGCTTTACTGCAACTTATTTACTGCCAGCAAGTTTGCTGTTGATGACCTTGTCCATGGATGTTCCCAAAATATTGGGCTTAGGCTGGAAAGCGATCGCGATGTTTTTTGCTGCCAGTATTGCTATCGTCATCAGTGGACCGATCAGTTTGGGAGTCGCCAAGTGGATATCGCCTGCGATGTTTACCGATGATACGTTATGGCGTGGGTTCTCGGCCGTAGCGGGCAGCTGGATAGGCGGCGCGGCCAACCAAGCAGCGATGAAAGAGCTGTTTGGGGTCAGTGATGATTTGTTTGGTATGATGATTTTGGTCGATACCACCAATGCATCACTGTGGCTGCTAGCTATCTTAGTAATGGCAAAACACAGCGATAAGATAGACCGTTTTTTGCGCGCTGATACCAGTAGTATTGATAAAGTAGTTAAAGCCGTCGAGAGCTATGAGCGTGATCATGCCCGCCCAGCAACTATTAACGATCTAATGGTGATGTTTGGCTTATGCTTTGCCATGGTCGGGGTTGCACACTTTGCCGGTGGCCAGATTGCAGAGTTCTTTGCGCCTTATAGTTGGGCCGTTCAATATAGCTTTGCCAGCTCGTTCTTTTGGATGGTGGTGATTATTACGGTAATAGGCGTTATATTTTCGTTTACTAAGATACGTAGGTTAGATCATGTTGGCGCGTCAAAAATCGGCACGGTATTTATCTTTGTATTAATCGCCGCGATCGGTATGCAAATCAATCTGGCAGGTATCGTCTCACAGTGGCGACTATTACTAATCGGTCTGTTATGGATGAGTATTCACGTCGTGATTATCTTTGCTGTCGCTCGACTCATTCGAGCACCGTTTTTCTTTTTGGCGGTTGGTTCTAATGCCAATACTGGCGGTGCATCGTCAGCACCGATTGTTGCTACGGCATTTCATCCATCGCTAGCACCAGTAGGAGTGTTTTTGGGTATTTTAGGTTACGCAGTAGGGACATTTGGTGGTTATATCAGCACGCAGTTGATGCGCTTGGTTGTATCTTAATACCTAAATTGCCAGCCTCTTAGCAACTTAATAGCATTTCTTGCTAAACAAAACCCGCCTTGATGCGGGTTTTTTATTATTAATGATTGGATGACTTGAGTTATCGTTTTGTCTATCTATGCTATTGATACGTAAGCCTAGCCACAGCCTTGCATAAGTACGTGTTAACCTTTCTGCTAATTAGGAATAAACAACGATTCATAGGAACAATAACACTATGGCGAACCCAAAAAAATTAGAAGAAAAAACAAGTAAAACAAACACAGTAAAAAATGCCCTTTATAACCCTGATCAAGACAATATTCAGGTCAGAGGCGCGCGTGTACACAATTTGAAGAACGTTGATGTTGATTTACCTCGCAATGCTTTGGTGGTCTTTACCGGTATCTCAGGCTCAGGAAAGTCGTCATTAGCATTTGGTACGTTGTTTGCCGAGTCACAACGCCGCTATCTTGATTCGGTATCCCCTTATGCAAGACGGCTCATTGATCAGGTCGATGAGCCAGATGTTGATTCTATAGAGGGGTTGCCACCAGCCGTTGCTTTGCAGCAGAAGCGGGGTACGCCTTCAGTGCGCTCATCTGTGGGTAGCGTGACGACGATATCCAATGGCCTGCGTATGCTCTACTCACGCGCAGGAGAGTATCCTGCCGATCTAGAGATTCTATACGCAGATGCATTTTCCCCCAACACCCCAGATGGCGCTTGTCCAACTTGCTCAGGTATCGGCCGCGTATTTGAAGTCACTGAAGAGCTGCTGGTGCCAGACAATACCAAGACCATACGCGAGCGGGCAATTGCGGCTTGGCCACCAGCGTGGCAAGGACAAAACCTCAGTCGTATATTGACCACATTAGGCTATGATATCGATAAACCATGGCACACACTGCCGAAAAAAACACGTGATTGGATTTTGTTTACAGATGATACACCGACGGTACCTGTCTATCCTGAATACAACATCGAACAAACACGCGATGCGATTGAGAAGGGCGAAAAGCCAAACTACATGGGTACTTTTACCAGTGCCAAAAACTTCATTTTGCACTCTTTTGCTACCACTCAGAGCCCGCGTACCAAAAAACGCGTCTCGCAGTTTATGCAGATATCTGAGTGCCCTGAATGTCATGGCAAGAAACTAAAGAAAGAATCGCTATCGGTTAAGTTTGCAGGACTCGATATCGGTGAGCTATCACAGTTAACATTGACTGAAATGGCGGAAAAATTAGAAGCAACCGCTCGTACTAAGGTAGGCGATAACACACCAAACCGCGAAAAAGCCATCGTCGCCCAGCGTATCGCCAGTGATATTCTCTCTCGTGTTGAAGCGCTGACAAGGTTAGGGTTAGGCTATCTCTCGCTTGAGCGTACCACACCGACTCTCTCTCCTGGTGAGCTACAGCGACTACGGCTGGCAACCCAGATTCGCTCGCAGTTGTTTGGCGTGGTATATGTCCTTGATGAGCCATCGGCAGGTCTGCATCCTGCTGATACTCAAGCATTGCTAGGTGCGTTGGATGAGCTGATTGCCACTGGTAATTCGGTGTTTGTCGTTGAGCATGATGTGAGTGTCATCAGACATGCCGACTGGGTAGTCGATGTCGGGCCAAAGGCAGGCACGCATGGTGGCGAGATTGTCTATAGTGGCCCTGTAGAGGGACTTCGTAAAGTTACGCAGTCGCATACTGGTCAATATCTATTTGCCAATGCTACGTCTAACGCACAGTCAAAATCTAACACAAGGCAGCCGGCAGCCTGGCTTAAGCTGGCCAACATTGAGCGAAATAATATTACAGGATTAGATGTTGAGTTTCCGCTTGGGGTGATGACCAGCGTCACAGGGGTCTCAGGCTCAGGCAAATCAAGTCTCGTCAGCCAAGCATTGGTAGAGCTTGTCAGTGAAGCGTTGGGGCAAAAAACAGTCACAGAATCGCCTGTCGGTGAGGCGGACTTACTTGAGCAGGAGCTTGAGTCAGTAACTGGCGGTGAAATCGTCGCTGGCATGGAGCATGTCCGACGTCTCATTAATATTAATCAAAAAGCAATTGGACGTACACCGCGCTCTAACTTGGCAACCTATACTGGCTTGTTTGACGATGTGCGCAAACTGTTTGCAGCCACTAAGCAAGCAAAATCTCATGGCTATGATGCTGGCAGGTTCTCATTTAACACGACCAAAGGTCGTTGCCCAAATTGCGAAGGTTTAGGTTTTGTCAGTGTTGAGCTGTTGTTTCTACCAAGCGTCTATGCGCCTTGTCAAGTATGTCATGGGCAACGCTATGACGAGGAAACGCTGGCAATCACTTATCGAGACAAAAACATCGCCGAAGTATTGAACTTAACAGTGGAAGCAGCTCATGAGTTTTTTGCTGATGAAGTACCTATTTTGCGTGCATTAGAGGCGTTACTACAAGTTGGACTTGGTTACTTACGTTTGGGTCAGCCTGCTACCGAATTATCAGGTGGCGAAGCGCAGCGTATTAAGCTTGCCACCGAGCTGCAACGCACGCAGCGAGGCGACACACTATACATATTGGATGAACCAACCACTGGCCTACACCCTGCTGACGTGTCTATGCTTATGACGCAGCTGAACGGTCTTGTCGATGCGGGCAATACCGTCATCATGGTTGAACATGACATGCAAGTGGCGAGCAATAGTGATTGGATCATTGATATTGGGCCAGGGGCAGGGGATGCTGGCGGGGTAATTGTCGCTCAAGGTACGCCATATGACGTTGTCCAATCAAAAGACAGTCGTACTGCAGCGTTCTTATCGGTTTAATTAAAATATAGTTCCGCGCTAACATGCTTCACTTGAACGAGTATTAGAAATAGGATTTTCTAATACTCATTTTTTATAAATATAAAGAAATATCTATGCAGGTGTCTCTTGCTGCACTTGCAAACGCTCAATCCTATCTAGATAACTATGTCCCAACTCTGGCTCTGCCGAGGCTATCCAAGCGGCATATCCTGACAGCGTATTCAAAGTCTCATCCGTGCGTAATGTGCCGCCTGTCTCTAGGTTATGTACCGCCGCCCGCAACATTTTTTTGATTTGACGAGATACCCTAGGTACGCCTTGTCCATTGACCACCATGCCAGTAACGTTATGCTGATTGCCTTTACGAATCACATGTGTCTTATCATTATTTAACGCAAAACCTTCTTCGCGTAATATCTTATGGACTGAGCCGAGCAGTTGCCCGATTAGCCTGTTGTGCTGCGCATCGGCTTGTTTCTTTGCGGTGCTGGTCGTGGCTTTAATCGTTGTTTTAGCCTTCGATTTGGGTTTGATGTCTTCAATAGCAGGAACACTAAAGGTCAAGTCGTCGGCGTAACGACTATAACGTAGCCCCAATTTTTCTGCCAACCCTGTCAAGCGGTGGTCCAGACTTAAGCAAACAATGTTCGTTAATGCCGGACTGGTAGGCGCGCCTTGTGGCAAGGCTCTATCACCTAATGCCACATAGTAGGTAACGCCATCTTGCTGTACCACTTGCCTAGGGGACTCCGTACAGAGTAATGCCAGTAATGTCGAAATTTGCTCTGGATAGCCAGCATGACGAAAGACCCCTTTGACACGGCGCCAGCTCACGCTAGGAAAGAAATCTTTGACATCAAGCTTAATAAGGAGCTCACTATTGCTATGTACTGCCGCGTTGGTCACGATGGATTTTCCGCGTACAAAGCCATGGGCGGCACCATGCGTCGTTAAGTTATTCAAAATATTATGCAAAATCCAGCGTTGTACAAACTTCAAACGTGGTATCGGCGACCATATTTGACGTGCTGTCCCATTGCGTTTGGCAATAGTAAAATGCGAATAAGACAGATTGGTGGCAACTTCTCTTTGATAGCACAATCCTTTTAACTGCGGAATGGAAAGGTTAACCGCTTCTGCTAACTCATTATGTTTACGCAGCAGTGGCAGCTTGTTTTCAATCAGCCGATTGGCCGCGTCTTTTACGTCCCACTTATCGATACTGGTATCGTCCGTCCAATATACATGACGACCAAGGTAAACCATGTGATGCGCTTTGTATGCTTGCCAAGCAGCTTTTTTGAGACTTTTTTCTTCAGCTGCTTCCTTTTTTAAGGCTTTTTTATAGCGATCCCGTTCTTTTGGGCTCATGTTATCGACAGGTTGACGCTCGACCATAAAGCCTTGACTGACCAGCTGCTGCTGAACATATTGGTAACGTCCGCCTGCCAGCTCAATATCTTGCCATAGTTGCTGCCACTGACGCTCAAAAGGAGTGGGTACTGGCTCAGGGCTGATGTAATCGTTATTGTTGGCTGTGTGTGTGGTCATACCTTACATCCCTTAGTTTTCGATAAAGCCTTTGGCTTCAAATCTGGCAATATGTTGTAAAAATGCGGCTTTGGCTTGGGCAGGCTGATTGAACACCAGCTGCTGGCGCGTATCCTTGTCACCTATTGTTTGTTCAATGGTAATCTTCTTATGGGCAATGGTGATGTAAACATAAGCAATAGCGGTCTCTTGTGCGGTTAACGCTTGTGTCTTATCGCTTGCAGTTGCAGTTGCAGTTGCAGTTGCATGTGACTGGGCAACTGGTTGAGCTAAGGCCGTCAAATCAAGTGTCGTTGCAACAGGTAATGTCATTAACGAGCTATGGGCTGCTACTTGTACGCTTTCTTTTTTATTCTTAGGCTGATGTAAGCGCTTGCTCGGTACGCGTTTACTCAAGACACGAGTGTCATGCCAGCTGTCATTGCCCGTGTTATTTGGGTCGTATTGATTATATCTAAGTCGTAGCGCAATAAGATGCGCGCACACGCCTTGTGTGAGTCGGTGCTGCAAGTACTGCGGACAGCTACATTCCGCCTTGGTGACTATCCCTTCATCGCCTAATTGTAGCTGGCTGTGATAAGTACGTCTGTCTTCTTCGACATGAATATCTGCACGGATGGTAATACCTTTGACAGCGACTGTCTCGACAGAGAACCTCTGCACGGCATCCGTACGGCTAATCAAATCAAAGGCCTGTTTTTCTGCCTCATTGTGATACGCGAACTGCGCCATATCAAGAGGTGCTTGGGTCAATGGTCTGTAATGATACAGCTGCGTCGCCACATCATAGCGAATCAAGCCCTGCTGAGTACCTGACAGTAACCATTGCTGTACTTGTGAGTGAGAAACAGGCACAGACGTTAATGAAGCATCTGCTGATAGCGACTTTACCAAGTCTTCTAGATTGCTGGGGGTATTTGCCAGTGTTTTAATTAATACAGACAAGCCATTATGCTCATCGTTACTATCATTATTGCTGTCATCTAAGGTTGCTTTACCACTGTCTGACAAGCTTTCATTGGTAACTAATGTATTATGCAGTGGGCGCTTTGGCAGTAACAAGTCAAAGTTCAATGACTGTGACCAGTTGGCTTGGCTAAAGCCTGTCATAGCAAAGGTAAAATGAAAGCCTTTGCCTTTTAGTGTCCAATAGCTTGGCATGCCTTGACCCAGTAGCGACACCGAAACGCTATCAGTATGTGGCAACAGACGTTTTAATAGGCTGAGACGACGGCGACCCCATAAGCGAATCAGCTTTGCTTGTTGACCTTGATAGGGTTTTTGCTGTTGGCTGATTTGGCTTGTGACAGTAATATCAAATGGCTCTAATATAATCACTGGCAGCTGCTGGGGTCTAAGCTCAATTAATAATCCACGGCGTTTGCCTTTGATATCAGCATGCATACGCAGCTCAAATAGCACGTTATACAGTGCGATTGGATCGAGATGGATGGTGTCTTGTGGTAATTGACCTGCAGACTGTACTTGTAGCAGCGCTCTGATCCAGCTTTTGGGCACGTTGATGCGCTTTTCTATGATCTGTTTTTTTACGGTGGGCTTGGTTACTGTACTATCCGTATCTGCTTCAGCTGTTTCTGGTTTGGCTTCGAGTAACTGTAAGCCGACCGCTTCATGACCGATATCTAGTATCGTTTGTTGATGATCGCGTATTTTCTCAATACCGTTAAACAAAGCCGTACTGTAATCAATGTTGGTGGTGCCAAGAGTAGGTTTAGTATTTTGCTCAAAAATCTCATTGGTCAATGTCAGCTGGGCATAGCAGCCTTCATCACGGCTAAACACCTCAAAGCTAACACCTTGCTCATGCACCTGAATAATCGGGTCCAAAATACAAAAAGCCAGTGGGTCATTATCGAATAGCCACGTGAAATAATCACGCTGCGCAGTAAATAGGTTTTTGTTGCTGCTGGCACGGCGCATCTGCATAAATACCGTATACGCTGAGCGGTCTTTTGGCACATAGCGATAATCACTACTGACCACATCAAATAAGGCTAGCAAACTGTCACGAAAAACCAGGGGAGACTTGACCTTACCGTGGAAGTTAACCTCCGATCGATTCAACTGAGCAAATAGAGCCACATGCTGAGTGTGTTCGGTCGTTTGCGCCTCCGACAGTGAGTCTGACGATTCGTTAACTTGACTAATCTGGCTAGGTGCGGCGTAGTCCAACTGCATCATCAGGCCATCAGTGTTTGCTACTACTTCTGACTCTGTTTCTGATGCTCGGTCTAATTGATTATCTATAGTCATTGACTGTCTCCTTCACCCTGATTGCTTTTTTGACTGCTGTCCTGACTATTTTGTGCTGTGATGGTCGAGCTAGGTTGCGCCTCCATATTGCCAGATGACAACGGACGCTTTTGCTGTGCTCGTATCATGGCACGTTGCCAGCGGCGTAGTACTTTATAAGCAAGCTTCTGAATGTCTGGATTTTCATGTGCCATGAGCGTCGTCAGCCACTGTTCAATATTTGGATCATGTAGCTGTCCAAGCGCTTCGATGGCACGGATACGAACCGTCAGCTCCATGTTGTCATTACTCGCACAATGATAGAGTGCATCAGCGTCTTTGGCTCTGATCCACTGTAGCAGCTGTTGATTGATTGGTATCTCGGTAGACGAGCCCTTATGTTTCAGCGCATTCTTTACTACAGTTATTATGGATTTTTGGGTAGATGTACCGCTTTGTTCAATACGAGCAATCACAGTTCCTAGCAAGGATTTGTTGTCATAAGCGAGCTGCGGTTGAGCTGTAGCTGATACAGTGCTCAACGTTGGCACGATGCTTGATAGCATCTTATCTTCAGCGACAGGTCTGGCCAGTAATGCTAACAGCGCTTGCTGCCACCAATCACTAACCGTCGTAGAGAGCAGTGGAATAGAGGTGATGGTCAATGGTTGACGCGCATCATTGAGCCAATCAAGCATTGCCGCGATCTGCTTAGTAGCCGCTTTATCGACAGCACCTTTAGCAGTTGTGATAGAAACATGACGCATGATTAACCACACCAGTTGCGAGATGGTGGTGCCTACTTGCTCAACCATGCTAATCCACTGACTATTATTGATGGTCGTCGGACTGCGGTTGATGGTATCGATAAGCGTGTGCCATTGCTCGCTTGCAGTGTCAAAACGCTGCTGCAACATCGCAACCATCTCTTTATCAAGATAGCTGGTCGGATATTGGGTCAGATAGCACAGTCCAATATGCTGTGTCAGTGTGTTGTTACTGCTAATCAACGCGGTAAGCTGCGATGTTGGCATGTCTTGCTTGGCCATAATGGCATTTTGCAGTGCCATCAAGGTGTCGGCTGGTAAGTGCGCGCCATGCTGGGTGATAAATGCTGTCAGCTCATCGATGCTGCTATTATCAATGATACGCTTTAGACTCAAATGCTCAGTTTCTTCTATAAAGTCAGTATTATGGCTTTGAATGGCTGCCCAATCATAAGGGTAAACCTGCGACGCGAGACTGCCCCAAGTTTTCTGTGCCGCCGTATAAGCCGCCATAAGCACAGTACGGTCTAAATTATTCTGCTTTAAAATATCTAAGATTAATGCTTTATTGGCATCGTTATCATTCATCTGCAGTAGCCATACCGCATGCCTTTGCGGACGGAAAAATATGGCTTTATCAAGATGAGTGCGTATATAGCTGCGGATTTGTTCCCAAGCAGGCGTTGTATTCAGCCAGCGTAATCCATTTAACCAATGGACAATGGCGGGATTGGTGAAATGGACTGCGGGGTCTGACAAGTGCGATTTTAATAGCTCAAAAATATGCGGACTATGCTCAAAGTCACCACCTTGTGCAAGGCGACCTAAGGCTTCACTGGCCACGTCTTGTAAGTAGTGCTCGTCGTCCTCGGCCAGTTTGATTAACTTATCATAGGCTTTGTATAAGGTATGAACTTGTAAGTTTTTATCAGCGTTGTCCGCAGGCGAGCTAGCATTAGGCGAGTGAGTATTTTGGTTTTGGTTGTTACTGCTGCCTAGCAACTCACCAATGGCCAGCACACTGCAGCTGCGGAATTCAGCATCAGGGTTATAATCTATCGTTGCCATCAAGATATTGACCCCATCAGCATGACCGCACTTAGCCAATCCTTCAGCCGCGGCAAATTGCACATCGGCGTCTTTATTGCGTAGAGCGTTTTGTAATGAAGCAATGCTGCCGTGCCGTCTTTTGGCTCGATATGCCAGTGCCTCGACCAATTTAAAGGTATGGTTAGCTGGCATCTGCTCGTAGGCGAGCGCTAAAGCAGTATCAATGCGCGAGGATAAATCATTGTCGTCCGATTGTACCCATGCCAGTGACGGTAATAGCTGCGCGGCAAGCGCATAATCACTATGATTCATAAGCGTAGTAAACAGTGACAACAAGATTTGCGAGTCCCTAGGGTGCTGACGTTGTAACCAACGCGTGTCTTCACGCTCATCTAGATAGTCATCGATGTTTTGATCGTAACCGCTGATTTTTACTAAGGTATCAAATAAATATTTACGCTCTTCTTTATTTTTTTGCGGCGTGTGCTCAAACAGACTTTCTAAACGTTGTAGCAATGGCGCCACGAGATTTGTGTTACGCAGGTCAGCGATATCACTATAAATAAACTGCTTAGGTTTGTTGATATGTGGATCATTGAGTAAGGCTAGTAATCGTAAGTGCGCCTCATTGGCGACCTGTTCAGCAGTCGCAATATTAAAGCTACTCTCTAAACCACTCTTTAAACGACCCTCTAAAGTGTTCTTATTGATGAATTGGTACGACGTGAGTGCATCGACAAGCAAATTCCAGCTACGGTACTTTTCATTGCTCGCTTGAGCGTCTTCAGCAAAATCAAATAAGCTATCAAATAGCGTGCTGTCCGCAAAGAGTACGTCATAAAACTCGACCAGTTGACTCAGTGCTTGATATTTTGCATTCCAATCATCACTCTTCACAGCGTGCAGCAAAAACGTCAGTTTGTCTTGACGCTGCACTGACGGCGATTGACTGTTTGCAAAGGGTGTTACGATGACTTGTTTCCATTCAGCAACGATCTGAGGTAGTAACGACTGACAATAGGTCTGTAGCCCAAGTAAGCTAGCAGGCAGATGGCCTAGTCGGCCTTTTAGCAGCTGATAGGTCTCTTCTGCTAAGGTATGATTATTGGTTTTTAATAGGTCAATGAGTTGTTGATCAGCGCTACTGACAGTAGCTGTATCCGATGGTTTGCTTTGCTGCTTTACGGCATTGTTATTTGAGGTATCTAGCAATAGATCCAAGCCGCGTTTGACCATATCACGGTAGGGCGTGCTCATGGCATAGTCAGCCAGCTTTTTGGCAGGCATGTCTAGCTTATACAAGCATGTCCAAGCCAGCTCACGAGTGTCAAAACTACTGTGGTTCAGTAGTGGCAACAACACACGACTGGTACTGTCTCGCCAGTCCTCATTGTTATTAGTATCAAACGCCGATGATTGAGTAGCAAGCCACATTAGCCCTCGAATGGCTTGGTCTGTGGTGCTGCTATTCGCATAATAATCATCGCCTGCGCGTATGACGCCAATCCAAGCGCCAAAGGCAAGAGACTGGTAAGGATAATGTACTTCCTGACTGTCTTGTTTGTCAGTAGGAGAGCTATCTACTGTTTGTGCATTGCCTGCCATATTAATAGCGGCTGTAGCGGGGTGAGCACTTAACAATGCCTGCAAACTGCGTTGCCATTTTTGCAATGTCTCAAAAACATCGTCCTCATCGTCATAGTAGTCATGGGCGAGTAGTTCAGATAAGTGGCAAATGACACTAATGGTTTGCGCGCGTACCAATGGCTGCTGATGTCGATTGAGGTTGGCGAGCTGTTGTAAGTTTTCGGTACTTACCGTCGTTAGAATACTTGCTCGGATAGAGGCCGTATTATGCGACTGTCCTTTAACACCACCTTTATCTGCCGTGTTTGGTATGGCATCCATCATCGTGATGACTTCAGAGTGAGAAGATAAAACACTGCCTAATTGACGTGACAAGTAATCACTTAGGTACTGCCACGCTGACAATAATGCTGGCTGACTACTAGGGCGTTGTACGTCATTCGGGTAACGAGCGAGTATGTTGGCATAGACTACTGCCGTGTCATTATCCGCAAAGCTTAATGTTTCTATCAGTCGGTTGGGTCGACCAGTACTAGTAGTGTCTGTTTTAGTAGCTTGCAGGCTATCTTGCAAGCCATTCTGTAAATCATTAAATATCAATAGTAGTCTGGCTGCTACGGCATAGGACTCTGACTCAAACAAAGGCTGTACTTGCCGTGCATGCGTAATACCTAAGCCGTGCTGCGCTTGTAGCCAATGCGTAGGGGTCATCGGTGCAACAAACGTACTAAGATTGTCTGTTTCGTCTCCCATATCATGAGTAAGGAAGTACTGCCCGCGAGCGTCACCTAAAATAGCCAAACATAAACTGGCTGATTGACTGATAATGGCGTGTTCATCTTTCTGCCATTTCACCAGTAGATCAATGTCCTCAAGCGAGACTATCTGCGTAATCTTTGATGCAAGAAGTTTAAAATCAGCATCAGGGTGGTGTAGATATTTAGCATACCAACCTAGTGCATCATGCTTTGATGGGTATGCCAGTTTAGACAAGCCAGACAGCGCTTGGCTTACATGATTGTGCCACTGGGTATAGCTGTCACTTTTCTTGCCTTGAGGGGGCATAGGCAGTTCTAGATAGTGTTTAAAGACTTCGTACGCTTGTTCGTCACTCCGCTGTGCCTGTTCTTCGTCAGCATAGAGGCGTGATTGGCTGGCCAGTAGTTGAGCGACTGTCAGTTGGATGTCAGGATAAGGGCTGTTTAAGGCTGCGGTAATCAATGCTTCGTGATGATTTGATTGATCATCGGTGCTACTATTATCTAGGCTATTGTGATCCGCTAAAATAGTAGGCTGTAAGTCTGTTAGCGCCAAAGCAACCGTCAAGGCTTGTTTACGCAGCTCAATACTGTCATCAGCGAACATAGCCACGAGAGCTGGCATCAACTGTGTCAGCTGAGTCGTATTCGCTCTGGCTTGCACTGTCGCAAGGGCCAGTTGCTTAGTGTCCGCATAAGGGCTGGCAAGCGCGTTCAGCATGACGTCAGCAAACCCTAAATGCTTGCTTTGCTTAAGTGCGATGTCAAAGGCTTGCTTACGGATAGCGGCAAACGTATCTGCAAAGAACAGGGTCAGGACGGCTTGATTGGTTTTTTGACTATCAGTTTCTTCAACTTTATTTGTTTTATGCTTCGAGTTCATCGACAGCAACAGTCGTTGCCATTCTTCTATCGCCACTTGATGCACATCTTCAAAGAGGCTCTGCTGCAATAGCTCAATGATGTCAACGATGGCGCTGTCAGATGACTGCTTAAATTGGCGGTTTAATAGAACTTTAACCACTTCTAACCGAATACTGGTAAAAGGGTTGTTCAATGCCTGTAGCAGTATGTCTGTCATCTCTGACGACATCTGAGCGCTTTTGTCACTGCTATCACCACTATTTGAGCTATCTGGTGCAACATGCTTTAAAAACAGTGATAAAGACTGCTCATGAATGTCTTGATGTTTAGAAGCAAAACCTGTCGCCGCCCAAGACAATGCATTATCTGCCAACTTACCATAGGCTTGCATAGCCACTTGGCGCACGCCAGCGTCCTTATCGTCTAGTAATGTCGGTAGGACTGCTTTGGCGTCTTCTATATTTAAGTGGCCAAGCGCAGTGGCTACACCAGCACGGATGATGGCGCTGTCATCATGGCTCATCAGACTAATCAGGGTGCCAAACGCACGTTTGTCTTGTAGGCAAGCCAGCGCATAAGCCGCTCGGAAACTGATATCTTCGTGACTATTGCTTAAGCTTTGTAATAAGGGCTCTAACGTGTCATTGCCTAGATTTATGGATTCAGTAGCAGGCTTCTTGGATTTTGCCGTTTTAGCCTTACTTTTAGATGCTTGGGTATTATCTGCTTGCGAGATAAAATCTTGTGTAGATAAGGTTAAACGGATCGCCTCATCGGATTGTTTAACATTATTATCATTCGCCGCTGTGCTACTAGCGTTATCTAGTAGCGTGCCACGTAGTAAGCGAAAGTCATCAAAATCAGACAGGGTACGCAATGTTTGCGTGTCGCCTTGCTGTTTCAAAGCCTCTATCAACTTGGGTTGAGACAGTAATGAGACATAAAATGCCGTTTGCCTAATCTCTGTATTACGATGATTCTGTAGCAGCATCAACTGACGCGAGACTTCAAGATGGTTTAGCATACCGCGCTGATACAGACGAATTAACCCTGATTGGACAATGTCTGGCTGATTGCAGTCTAATGCCATCAAATCTGCTTGCGGACTGTTGTCTGGCAACAGCGTCTCAAGTGAGGCCAATGCTTGCTTGCGAATATTCGCAAAACTGTGTGACAACGCCTCTCTTAAAATAGGTAAGATGCGGCGCTGGCTGGTGGCATCCTTCATTGCGACCTTTAGGTAACCTTGTAACGCAGAAGCCACCACTTCTTCGTAGTAACGGTTTTTAAAGGCTTCTTCTAAATAATGCAGCGGGCGCTTCGACGTACTTGCGTGGTCGGCCAAGGCATGAAAAGCAGCAAGACGTACTTTTGCACTGTGCGCCGAGCTTAGTTGCTGCTCTAAAACCTGTGCAGTTTTATCAAGATTAGTAGTAGCAACCCACTGTACCAATTGCAATGCTTGATTGGCCGTGAGCGTGTCGCTATCAGCAAGTAATTTTTTAACCAGCTCTAACGTTTGGTTGTCTGCTTGCGCCTGTAGCAGCGCCAAGCCTTCTTTAAACGAAACATTATTATTATTTGAAGTATCTGTCAGTAATTGGCCGATTCTCTGATAGCCGTCTTTGATGATATAAGTGACTGGCAATAGCTTGCTATTTTTTGATGTACTATTCTGTGATGTACTTTGAGTGTGGTCAATAGGTATAAAACGTAAGCTCTGATCAGCACTGACTACGATGAGCGTTGGTTGTTCAGCGTAAGAAGATAAGACGATCTGTCGCGCCTTGGTTAGATCCTCTTTACAGCTGTTTGGCTGACCTTTATCAAATGCCCATGATTTAACACTTTTATCATCGGCGGCAGTGAATAGCCGAGTGTCTGACACACAAAGCGCCGTGATCATTTCACTGTGTTGGCTAGACTTGGCTCTATCAACAGGGTGCAGGTCGCCTTGGACATGAGTACGGTATAAGCACTTATCTGCACCTGCTGAGAAGAAGTATTGACCGACCGGCTCAAAACAAAGCGCGTTCACTTTACCTTGATGGAGCTGTTTGCGGCTACTTAGATTAAGCTGAGCACCATCTGATGCCCATTGATAGCTACTAACATCTCCCGCTTTATCTGCTACGACTAACCACGAGCCATCACTTGACGTTGTTAGCGCGGTTAATGCAGGCTCCTTACTTGATGCTGCTATAGAAGACGAATAAGGTTCAATGATGACAGTACTGCTGGCTTGGCTTTCCTGATAAGGCCATACTACGATATGTTTTGGGTATAGAATAGCCAACGCATATTGTAGTGGTGCCATTGCTACAGCATGGCCTATAGCATTGTTGTTATTTTTAGGTACATCGAGCAAGGATTTGGCACTGGTCTTCTTAACTTTCTTGGCTTGCCAATCCGTTTGATAAAGATGACCATCATCACCAATCATAATAATAGTGCTGTCATCTATTTTGGTGATGGCTTGCATCGCACAAGGCAGCGCAGTTGTCGATAAGCTAAATTGTTCACCTTGTTGATCAAGGACGTATAAGACCGTAGCAGATGCTTGCTGCTGACGAGTAATAAAAAGACTGCGCCCATCTTGCTTGGTTGTCTTTTGAGTTGCCGCTTGGGTACTGTTGGCCTTACTGACTAAGCCCATAATTTGACCCCAATAGGGGAGTGTTATTGTTTTCATTGTGTTATCTCAGTTGAGGTGACGTCATATTTTTTTGAGTATCTTTTTTTGAATATAAAAGCTTGCTAGTAGCTATTTATCTATATCTGTTTGCCAAAGCCGTTAAGCCGATGCCACGGGCTGCAGATTTTTAGATAGCTCAGGATAGCGATGCAATAACCGTGTGACGGCAACCAAACACGCATGACGCTCCATCTTGCCTGCTGAGTGCGTAAAGGTGAACAGTGTGGGCATAATGAGCGCCGCAAAGGTGCTATCAGCCAACGCCACATCACGAAAGGTCTCAATCAACGCCAGTTTGGCACGACTCGCAGATATGGGTTTTAGTGTGATATTACTATCTGACTCAGCTGCCTCATATGACTGTGATGATGCTGAGGTTTTATCTGAGTAGCGTTGTTGCTTATGCTTACTGCTGTCACTAGTACTTGGCTCTTGCGAACCGCCTAGACGGCCAGGTGGTAGCTCAAAAAGACCACGGCGTAGCAGCATCAATAATTGATCAACTTCTGCAGGCAAGCTTGCCAAATGTTTATCTGACTTCTCTGTTATGACTGATTGAGCGCTGTTGTCTTTATCTTGAGCAGCATCTTTATCTTTACTATCGCTACTGGTTGGTTTCCAGTTTGGGGAGACGTGACGCGCCTTATAGTGTTTCCATAGCATGGTCACGGCGGCATAACGTACTTCACGGTCTGTGCTTTGGGTCAATCGATATAAAGACTGCACATCTTGGAAATTGGCATGATGCTGCAGCAAGGTGATACCGATTTGGCGAGCGACTCGCGCTTTGCTTTCAATCAACGCATTCAGCATGCCAGCATTCAATTGTGCTGACTGAACGTGATAACGTCGATTGGCAACAGAGGGCTTATCCAATAGCGCACGCTTCAGCAGTTGCGTGACCTCAGTATAGGGAGATTCTGCCATCATCAGCCATAGGGCTGGCGTTGGTTGCCACGTCGCCATCTCATACTCACTCAGTAACAAGCCAAATTCTCGCAGCTGGCTGTTACGGTGTTGCAACAAAGGAATGACACGCTCCGCATTAAAGAACGAAGAAGGGATAATCGCATCGGGATCGACTGGTCTGTCTGTCAGTGCCATGCAGATCTGTTCATGATGATGACTGAGGTAGCTGATCGCAAGCTCACTGATAGGTGCAGTAGCATCATCTGTTGCCATATGCCACAGTGCGTTGGCACCTGAAAAAGTATCGTCTTCAGATACCTCTCTCGATTGACCGCTCAGCATCTGTAAAAAAGCGGTTTCGGAAATAATTTTTAGGGCAGCACCATCGGCGATTAAGCTTTCGGCTTTCACTTGCTTGCTACCTTTACGGCCATTGCCATATAACGGTGAACCATCATCACCGATGACCAAGTAATCTAACTTGCCGTTGACAGCGCCACTGATGGCACCATTAGCTGCTTTCACAACTTTTTCGGCCTCGCCACGAGTCATGCTTTGCATCTTGCCCGTGAATAAATAGCGTTGGCCGGTTAAATCTACTTTAGTAGCAGCATCGCTATTTGAGTCTTTATTGTCAGTGCCAGTACTGGAAGCGTTATCAGTAGAGTCGCCTTCATTGCTGTCGAGATAAGCGATAAAGTCGGCAGGCAAGAACCCTTTGTTGATGCGCTCAATCGCAAATTCACGATAGAGTGCCTGATCGCTATGCGCAAGATTCATAAGCCAGTCGAAACCTAGATCTATCGGCGCAAACCGACGCACATCAGACAGCCAATTTCGCACGGTTTCTGCTAAATTTTCATCAAAGGCCAAATGCTTTTGCCAGTTTTTAGTAGGAGTATCAGCAGATTTTAACTGTTCAATATATTCACTCACTTGCCAGTCAGGCTCATAGGCAAGTGCATGCCAATAGCTCATATCAAGCGTCGCGGCTGACAGTATATCCTCATCAAACCAATCGGTAATAGTCGATTGTGATAGTGGGTGTAATAGCAGTGTTTGCCATACTGCCGCATTTACTTGGCTCAAATCCAAACGTCTGAGCTGGTCCAACGTAAAGTCCATGCAGTCGCTATCATTGCAATCACTAGCATTGTAGTAACTACCATTATGAGCAGAGAAGTCCTGTTGCTCTGGTATGTCAAGCTGCTGGGCAACGCTAATAAAGTATTCAGTCCCTAGCTCTTTGGCACTATAAAGCTCAGGCAGTTTTTTTATCGCAAACTTTACGCTGTGTGTTCTACCGCTAGTCAGTCGTTCAAAAAACCACTCAGGGGTTAAATCGCGCCTCGTAAAGTGTTTGCTAAGTTGTTTGCTCGCGGTTTGATAGTGATGCTCTGTGTCTAATAGCTGACCCCAACCGTTGACACCGATATCAGCAACAGGATCACGACTTAAGATGTTGTTGATAGCAAATGCTCTAACAGGCTCATAATCTGACATTGCCAGTAGCATCAGTTCAGTGAGCGATAAGTCTTGAGCGTAGCTTTTGGCATAGCTAATCGCATATTGATAGGCGGTAGGATAGTGTGAATGGAGTAGCTGCAGTACCACTTGATGCAAGCCCAATGTTTGAAATTTAGACTTTTCAAAATGCGGTGAGTTTTCCAATAGCCAAACTATCATCTCATCACGCGCTTTGCTGTGCGCTTGTCCGGCAGATAAATATTGTAGCGTCTCACCACTCACATCACGTAATTGGGTCTTAAAGTCGAGTTTTAGGCTATCGGTTGCGAACTGTCTGATAGCCTCGTTTTTGGCGATAGCCAATAGCTGGATAAGTGGTTCTGGGTCTCGTTGCCACGCCTCAGAGAACGCGCGACCTTTAGCGTCAAAGAGCTTGCGAGGTGAGCGGCTGCTGAATCGATTGACCCCATAATCAAGGCTGTTATGGAAGCAAATGTGATTGAGCACCCAGCTGTTCGTTTGTTCAAGGCTGCCAGCCGTCATAGTTTCGTCATAGCTGGCGAGTACAGAAACGGCGACATCAATGTAGCCAATTGGCATTTGCTGTCCTAGCTGGCGCAAATAACGCCATGCTCTAAGGCTCATATAGGTTTTGGTAGCTAGGCTGACCGCAGAGTTGGCGGTTTGATTGAAACGCTGTAAATCAATCTTGGCGGCTATTTGCCCAAATATCTCATAATCTTGAGAAAATTCTGCTTGCTTGTAAATACGCTTTAAACCCTTCCACACACCATAGCTGACTGGCAAAGCCGTAATGGCTTGTTTTAGAATAGTTCTAGAATACGCACTGCCATCTTCCCACAGTGCGGTCAGTATTATGTGGATTTTGTAGCGATCTGGGAGGGGGTAAACGCCTTCGTCTGCTTCCAGTTTGGCAATCATTGCCACGCGCTCTGCAAACTGTACTTCGGGGTGTTGCTCCCGAAACTGACGACTAAATATCTTATCTAAAAACCGATCAAAAGTAAGCTCATGCTCAGGGGTGGGCGTCTCGGGGATCGCATCAGCTTGAGTTGCCAATGTACATAATTTATCGACCAAACTTGGATCTTGGGCTTGCCAAGCTTGCTGAATTTGTGAAAATGACAGACTCATAGAAATTTGCCTTAATTTTTATTTTGTCAGTGCGCGTAATTTTGTAGCACCATAAAAGCGCGTTTCACAGAAAATATCAAGGACTTTTGTAAGGAAGTATATGGGCTGCGACATATAGCGTCGCGCATGATTTTATTTGCAATTATATATTGACAATAATAACTGTTATGAGGCAAACTTAACGAGTTGTGAGATTTAGCGTTTCACCGTTTACGGTGAGGGGCGACGTTGCGTCGTCCACGAGTCAAGCCATTACATTTTACCCAAGGAAGACTGTTTCAGTCCTGCTAATACCTAGATAACGGCCCTAGTGTCATTAGCTCGCTGGCGCAATCACGCAATCGTGATTGAGCTAATGCACTAGGGCCGTTATCTAGGTGCAGTCCAGTGAGTCTTCCATGTACCAGGTTATGAGGTAGATTACACAACAATTGAGTGTGACATCGCTATGATGACATTCAAGGTCGTTAAAGCAAAACCGGATTAGGGCTGTTTATTCAGCGCTATTCCGGTTTTTTATTGCCTGATTATTAGTTGACAATAAAAAAGCCCTTTGTCTATCACAAAAGGCTTTTTAGTGCAGAAAATATGATTTTATACGGAACTATTTATCCCCAATAACCATCAGGACATTTAGGCAATTCAACCAAAGTCCGACGTAACGCATCTGACCACTGATGACGAATCGTATTAAAGTACTCATCACGCTCATCAATACGTCGGCCATTGGGCAGAGCTAGGCTGTCATTGTCATAAAGTACAAAATCTATCGGCATACCGACTGATAGATTTGAGTGAATCGTGGAATCAAATGATAGCATTAATGCGCGGGCTGCGTGTCTTACATCCGTGTTATAGCTGACAGAACGATCCAAAATAGGTTTGCCATATTTGCTTTCACCTAATTGAAAAAAGGGCGTATCTTCTGTGGCTTTGATGCAATTGCCTTCAGGATAGATTAGGTATAGCTCAGGTGGCTGTCCTTTGATTTGACCGCCAAGCATAAACGAGCTGGTAAAGGCGCCATCGCGACTAGAGTTAGCGACTGCTTTTGCATGGTTCATCTTTTCACGCATACATTCGCCAACCATTTGCGCAGCATCAAACAACGTCGCTACCGTATTGAGGTTGCTCTCAGCACGCTGGTCAATGTCGCTTTGTAGTTTATTGAACACTGCTTGCGATGTCGCTAAGCTACCAGCTGTCTGTAACACCATAAAGCGCTCGCCCTCAACGCCGTATTGATACAACTTTCTGAATGTTGATATGTGATCAACACCGGCATTAGTGCGTGTGTCACTGGCAAAGACCATACCGTCTTTTAGACGAATGGCAGCACAATAGGTCATAAGATACCCTTGATGAAAAAAGTAATAGAAAATAGCAAACGCTATGATAGCTTTTTGACTAATACCAAACTGTAAAGATTTTCGTAACCGCCGCCCATACGCACGCCGCGGACAGGCGCCGTATCTAGATAGTCTCGCCCAATCGCCACATACACATGTGAGCTTGGGGTAAATGCTTGATTTGAGATATCAAAAGTATACCAGCAACCATCCAGCCAAACCTCAGCCCATGCGTGACTGGCCATGTGATTTTCGGTATCGTCATACAGATAACCGGATACATAACGCGCTGGAATCTGTTGATCGCGCAAGATACCTAAAAATACATGCGTATGGTCTTGGCACACACCGGCACTTGTCGCAAACGCTTCAGCAGCGGTCGTACCCACATGCGTGACGTCTTTAACAAAAGGCATTTTCATAATAAGGGCATTCGCCATTGCTTTTAAGCTGTCATGAGTAGGGGTTTTTAGATATGGCGCTGCAAATTCTCGCATCTCTTGTGAGCATTTGGTCAATGGGGTTTGTACGGTAAATAGCAGGTAGGGGACATGATCCATATCTTCTAGTCGTTCGGTTTCGGTATTGATCTCAACGATACCTGACGCCTGCATTTGTAAGTTGTTATGTGCCTCGTTACGACTGAGCGTGAGCCATGCATTACCAAAGCCGTCCTTTTGATTGGTCGCCACTTTAGGGAGCATGACATCCCATTTATGAATGGTTTGGTGTGGCATTTGCATGGGGGTCATGCGTATATACTGTACACTGCGCTGCGCCAGCTCATCGTAATAATAGTTGGTTTGGTGACTGATTTGAAGTTTCATGGCATTTTCCTTATAGCATCTTTCTATTTTCTGTTTATTCCATATGTCTCATGAGCCATTGTTATTGGTTTTTGGCTAGACACCTTCTATACACCTTGACGCAATATGAGATTGAACTCTTTGCTAATCAGCGCAAAATCACTAAATTTCTTTGACCTGATCATCTGGTTGGTCAAGCGAATAAGCTCACGCCAGCGCGTATTCTCCGGCAATTCATTAATCCAGTGTCTGAATTCAAAACTGATCTCTGTTGAATCCTCTCCCAACAAGACGGCGCGCTCAAGCTGCTCAAAGTGACGCCCTAATTGCCAAAAACAAGTCACTGTCGGATTTTCTTGTTTCATCGCAGCGTTACACGCGTGTAGCTGCAAAGTCGCTGCTCGATACGTGCCAGCACTTGATAAACGCTTAATCAAGTTATATAACTCAGCGGTATCTTTACCAATGACACCTTTGGCCTCTTGGACATTATCCTCAATCGATTGCACGATATTGGGTATGATGTTTTGTTCCAAATCAGCCATCATTTGTGCTTTCATGGTGGTCAGTGACACTTCACCATCAACGGCAAACCCTAAGTGACTAATTAGATGTCTGATCTGTGATTTTTTGAGATCGCCTTTGATAAGTTGTTTGATAACATCGTCGTAGTAATACAGACGCTCACTATATCGGCCTAGCCATATTAAGTGACTGGCGGTAGAGAGTAGCAGTATCATGGGCGCATCATCTAAACTCTCGTAACCTGTTTCTAAGGGCTGGACGCGATCATAGTAGTTCGCGTGCCCTGAAGAATTGACACCTACTGATGATAAAGGCGAGCACTTGTCGGTTTGCTGGCTGTCTAAATCACTGTCATCAATAATCCAAGTATCTTTGATACCGCCGCCTTGTGATGAATTGACGACCAAAGACCCTTCAACCATGGCCACTCGTGTCAGACCACCGGGTACAATATCTACTGTGCCATCACCATGACTGAGGATAAAGGGACGCAAGTCAATATGACGCGGTGCGATACCATCGCTTACGGCAGTAGGATTAGTAGATAATGAGATAGTCGGTTGAGCAATAAAGCCGGCTGGGTTTTCAAGCAGACGCAGGCGATATTCTTCGATTTCTTTTTTGGTTGATGTTGGACCAATAAGCATCCCGTAGCCACCTGAGCCCTGCGTTTCTTTTACCACTAGCTTGTCTAGATTATCGAGCACATATTCCAGATCGTCAGGCTTACGGCACTGGTATGTCTCAATATTAGGTAGGATAGGCTCTTCATTTAAATAGAATTTAATCATATCCGGTACAAAAGGATAGAGACTCTTATCATCGGCCACGCCCGTACCTGGGGCGTTGACAATCACCACGTTACCAGCGCGATAAGCACTCATTAGTCCTGATACACCCAATATGGAGTCAGATTTAAAGGCTAACGGGTCAATATATGGATCGTCAATGCGGCGGTAGATCACATCGACTTGTACCTTGCCACGAATGCCTTGCATATAGACTTTACTGTCCTCAACGACCAAATCATAACCATGGACGAGTGGCACATTCATCTCATGCGCTAAGAAAGCATGCTCATAATAGGCACTATTAAAGCGACCTGGCGTTAAAATGACGACTTGTGGATCATACTTGGATGTTGAGCTGGCAAGACAGGCTTTGAGACGGTTGGGATAATCACTGATGCCCATAATAGGCGTTTCAGTAAATATATCAGCTAATAGTGTCTCTGATATATTGCGGCTTTCAAGCATATATGAGACGCCCGATGGGGTACGCAAGTTATCCTCTAACACACAAAATTTACCTGTCTCGTCTCGAATCAAATCAATACCGCTGATGTGCGAATAGATAGGTTTGTCCAGCTCAATGCCCATCATCCATGGCTCATAGCAGCCACTGGCATAGACGTAGCTGGCAGGGACGATATCTGCCTTCATGATGGCTTGGTCATGGTAGATATCATGCAAAAAAGCATTGAGAGCGGTGATACGTTGTTTACAGCCTGCTTCTATTTGTTTCCATTCGCTCGCGGCAATAATGCGTGGAATGATATCAAACGGAATCATACGCTCGATGTTTTTGGCATCGCTATAGACGGTAAAGGTGACCCCTTTACGATAAAAGATATTTTCTGCTTGTTCGTTTAAATAATTGAGGGCATCCATGTTGATGTTATCAAGCCAATGACCAACGGCTTTTGCAACGGGACGATACTGACCTTTACTCGTTTGGAGTTCATCAAAACTTGGTGCGCGTGATGGGGGAGTGTCTGTTGAGTTACTGTCTGCTGACTTATTTTGTGATTGACTCTGGGATTGAGATGATTTTTTATTCATAAGTACCTCACGTATCCTTGGTAAAGTTATACTTTATGATGAATACACTGTCTATGCTAAGTAGAGTAGCACTGGTACTGCGCCCAACAGGTAGTCTATCTCCTGTATGAACTATACAACGGTTACTGAGCAATATACAACAAGAGTTAAATAATAGATTTTTAAAAACTTGAACCTAATTCCAATAAGTTTAACTCAATAAAAACAGGAGGAGAGAAGAGATGAAGCTACGTGGTAGGTTCTTAATGCTGGCAGGTATAGGGTTGTCAGCGACTATCAGTGTGACTGGCTGTGGTAGCGAACCGACACAGACGGCCTTGCCCGCTGGTAGCACAGTGGTCGCACTTGGCGACTCATTGACCTATGGTTATGGCGCAAATCCTAAAACAGCGTATCCTACGGCGCTAGCAGAGCTAAGTAAATGGAACGTCGTTAATGCAGGGGTCAATGGTGACACTTCTGCAGATGTGCTTACTCGAGTGAATGAGATCACTGAGCAAAACCCAGATTTGGTTTTACTGGGTGTGGGTGGTAATGATGTATTGCAGCGCATTGCGCCTGATACGACACGGGCTAATATCATCGCAACTATAGACACCTTACAATCCAAAAATATTGATGTTGTCCTAATCGCTGAGCCGCATCTCAGTACTAGTGCTTTGTTTGGTAAGGCCAGTGATAATCCACTGTATGAAGATATTGCGGAAGCTGAAGGCATACCTCTGTATTCTGATGGCTGGTCAACTGTACTGTCAGATGAGGCTCTAAAGTCTGATAAAATTCATGCCAATGCTGCAGGGGCTACAGACAGTTCGCTGAAGGGTTGCATGATTATCTGAAAGACGAAGGGTGGGTACGCTAAACCGAAATTTAAACCATGGTTTTTAAGTTCAAAAGTTTTTAAGCTTAAAGATTATGAGTAGGGCGCATGCCTGTAGTCAGTATATAACGCACAAAAAAAGCAGAGAGCTTGTTGACTAGGCTCTCTGCTTTTTAATTTTCATTTTGCTAATGACAAATAGTCGATAAATTTTATAGCCAGACTTTTATGGCCTAGTCTTTTTCATTGTCACCCATGACGACTACCAAACCTTCATCAGCAGCTATCTTACCTTCGCAGATATCTTTATAAACCTCTAGTAAGCTATTGACTCCATCAAGCTCTTGAATCTTTAACCACGCACTAGTTTTTGCGGTGCTATTCATGATGTAGTGCATAGAGCGTTTATTAAATTCTTCAGGGCCCCATTCTTTCATACGTTGCTGTACATGACTGGGCGCAAAAAACTGTTGGCTACGTTCTTGAATGATACCTTCGGTATGACGTGGCTCGTCCCAGTGCGTAAGACCGACATTGCTGGTGTAGCGCATGTTATCGCCTAAGTGTCTATGTAGACGACTCAGAACATCAGTGTTGGCCGACATATCGACAATAACCGTCGGCTTAGTTGCATCAATCTGCTCTAGTGTGTCATAGCTAAGCACACTGTCATAAGCGTCAATTGACTGAACAAAATCTATATTACGGTTTGAGGTGAGACTGATAACGTGCGGTGCGTCTTTATCATCAACTAAGCCGTATGCTAAGCCAGTACTGGTCTTGCTAGAGGCACTGATAATCACCACTTGCTCTGCGCCAAACCAGTCATTACTCTTCAATAGATCATGTAAGCAGAATGAGGTTAAGTGCAATACGAACAGTAGCATGCGCTGATTGTCATTGGCACGGTCATAACCAGGTTCATAATTGACGCGCTGATACATATTGTAGCCAGGCGGCAGCTCGGCACGATGGGCACTACCATCCAGCAGGCTGCTCTGCGTGACTCGCTTGGGTGTTACGATTAATTCATTGGCGGGCGGGAAGTAACCGAATAAGCGCTCACCGACAGGTAGTGCATCACTATTTGATTCGATCACATCGCCAAAGCCCCATACTGGAATAATACCCCATTTCTCAGGCTCGTCACCATTTGGCGGAAAAAACTGCCAATAGCGTAATTGGTCACCCATGACTGCATAAGTAATATTATTCGCAGTAAAAGCAAAGCGATCAACTTTGACACGTACTTCACCATTGCCAAGAGTGTGTATAGGCGTCTCTTGTAGGCGAGCTTGAGTTAGGTTTGCTTTATTGGTCTGAAATTCTTGCATGGTTATTTCCTTTTTTATTTCCTTTTTTATTTTACTTTATGGTCATCAGGTTAAGCATTAGCAGTTTTGGCTTGACGTGCTGCCGTAATTTGCATGACTTCACCCATGAGTTTGGGCATGTTTGCAGCGGCTTTTGGTCCTGCTTCTTTTAAACGCTTAAGGATGGCTAACTCTTCAGGCGGGGTGTCTTCGCTGGCACGTACCAATTTGGTGAAGCCGTCTAAGCGATTGTTAATCATCCATTCACGTAGCGCAGGCTCTTTCGACCAACGCATTTGATTCTGCATTTGTTTAACAAGCCCAACCAAAAAGTCTGTATCGTGATTTGGGATTGGTACCACTTGGCATAACTCGTTTTTGACAGTTTCGTCATCGTAATTGGCCTCGATGTGGGCGATAAATGCGGCACTAAATACAGGCTGATAGGTACGTACGGTTTGTACCACCACGGTATCACCTTTGAACACATCGTACGTCTCTGTCACTGGTACTGCCCGTGCAGAGCAGTCGATATGCATGGTGTTAGGGGTGGTAGAAATGCTGTCCTCACCAAAATAAATCTTGTCAGTATCTAAGCGAGTTACGCGACCTTTACGCACAATATTTTTAACACGGCGTAATTGCTTAAGCTCTTCACTACTAATGGTGGCACCATGGAACATTTGCGGGCGTACATTTGGATCAATGCGCATTAATACCCCGCCTTTTTCTAAACGATTAAACAGGTCTTCGATGTTTTCTGCCTCAGCAATCGCTTCTGCTTGAGTAGCCTGCGCTCCAATAGTATGGGTGAAAAAATCACGAGAGGGTTGGGTGTTTTTACGATCGATCAGCCAAGCATCTCTTGGCATAATCCACGTGATATTGTCTGGATCAATTTGATTCTCTAGTAGCCATAAAACCGCATCAATACCTGTCTTTCCGCCGCCGATAATAACGTAACCATCACGGGGTTTGGTTAGACTTGGCAAGTCATTTAACGGGCCAAACTTGACACCTTTAGCAATCTCGAAGTTTGGGGTATGGGTCGCTGGTACTGAGGTTTTAAAATAAGTGCCATCAATGATTTTTTTATTGACCTTAACCTCATAGCTGGTATCAGACAGCAATGATGAAAACTTGCCGTCGCCTTGGTACTTACACATCGGGAAGTATTTCACGCGGCCACTTGGTAAAAACGTATGCTTCATGACTTTATCAAAGTACGCCATAACTTCTGCGCTTGATGCCAGCTCGGACAAGCCTTTATTTAAACCAATTTTATCAATCATACCGCCACAAAGCTCACGTGAGCTAACGCCATAAAAAGACGACGGCTGATGTAAGGTGACAAACGAATAGGCATCGTTCCAATGACCACCTGGCTTATGATGTTTATCGACGATAATAATATTAGCATCTGTTTCTGTGAGCAGCACATCGGCAAAAGCCATGCCCACCGCGCCACTACCAATGATTAAATAATCCGTTTCTAGCTGTTGAATACTCATAGTGTCCTTACTCTAAGTTGAGTTTCTATCAACACAATCAATTCATAATTGTTTGTGCATAACAGTGTTATATACTAGAATAACACTGTTATAATTGTCAAGATATAGTGAGAATCTAATGGATGCCAGAACCAAAATACTAAACGCCGCATCTGAGCTTTTCTTGGAAGGGGGTGGGGACGCCTTGAGTGTACGCGCTATATCCAAGCGGGCAGGACTGTCCACCATCGGTATATACAGTCACTTCCAAGGTAAGCAAGGCATACTAGATGCGCTGTACATAGAAGGATTTAACCTAGTCCGTGAAGCCATGGATGTCATTCCAGAGGGTAGAGCAAACAAAGAGCAAGTGCTAGAGGCGTGCCTAGGGTATCTCAATGTAGGCGAGAAATATGAAGCGCATTATCGGCTGATTTTTGGGGAATCTGACGCAGGATATCAGCCCTCAATCGAGGCCATTGCAGCCAGAGATAGTGCATTTTCAAAGTTGGTTCGGGTGGCAGGCTCTTATTTATTAGAAGATGCTAGCGTGACGCAACGTCGGCAAATAGCGTTGGATATTTGGGCAATCGTACATGGGTACGTCAGTATCAGTCACCATGTAGTGTTCGCCGATGAACTGGAGCTAGACTGGAAGACGATGGCACTTCGTGTGGTTGAAGTACAGTTGGATGCCAGTGACCTAACCAAAGCTAAGTATCAGTAAATCATTCCTAAATGAACCGATAAATCAGCAGTATGGTGGGGGAAATTAATACCAAACAGTGATCCGTAAGTATTAGTCACGGATAGGTAACTACATAGGTACATAGCGTTTTGATGAGTCACCATCCTGCTTAAAAAGCAAATAAGCAAACATATGTCTTTTATCTTGTAAACTGCATTATTTTAGGTTATTTTTCAGTATCGTTTACCGTTCTTTAACCAAGGAGAAGCAGTTTGGATACTAATTTATCACCGCTTAAGATTTCAGTGGTTGCGGCGCTGACACTGCTTACAGGCTCGCAAGTATTTGCAGAGGCCAACTACGGTGATTATGGTACAGAAACGGCGCTGACGCTTGCCCGTGACTATGCTGGTCGTTATACAGGTTCCGATAAAGAAGTCCAAGCTGCTGATTATATGCAGCAGCGCATGACCATCGATAGCAGTAACAACCAAGTCAATCGTCAAACTTTTGATTTTGTAGCGCCTCGTGGTCTATTCAGAGGTCAAACGTTAACGAGTAATAACGTTGTTGTGACCCAAAAAGGCAGTGCTGATACTAACAGAACGTTGTTTGTCGGCGCACATTATGATTCTGCCGTCGCCTATCCAAATTACGAAAATCTAGAGGCACTGGACGATAATGCTTCTGGGTCTGGCGTCTTAACTGAGTTGACCAGAAACTTGACTGGCATTGAGACAGAGCATGACATTCAGTTTGTGGCATTTGGTGCAGAGGAGGGCGGTCTCAATGGCTCAAAAGCATTTGTTAATCAGCTCACGGACGCAGAAAAATCAACAGCACTAGGCATGATTAACCTAGACAGTCTGATTACAGGCGATAAAATTTACGCCAATGCAGGGCGAAATGCTTATGACGATGATGGCAACGAAGTGGCTGCCAATGTAAGTTTGCGTGAAAACGCACTGCGTATTGCTAAAGCGCTTGGTATTACACTAGAAGTCAATCCAGCTATTATTGCACCAGGTGAGACAGAGCCATACGAGCCTTATGGCGTTGGCTGCTGTAGCGATCAGGAGTCTTTTGATAGTATCATGCAGGTCGTAGGGTTTGAGGCTACTAACTGGGGCCTTGGGCCTGATTATGATGGTTACACACAAACTGAAAACCCAGATATTCCAGGTGGCTATACGTGGCATAACCCTGCATTAGACAATGAGGAAGTACTTACTGCGGCCTTTGGTGAAGAGCGCATAGCGCAAAGAATGCGCGACTACTCTCGTATCATCAGCAGATTGATTATGGAGCAAACCAATGCTGATATCATCGCATCAACCAAAAGTGCGCTCAATCTTCAAAATACAATGGGCACTGCGTTAAAAAATAATGCTACCGACTCGCACTCAGCGGTGCTTGAGCGCGCCAATGCTTTGACATTACATACTCTCGATGATGCGCAGCCTTTTGATACCGAGTCGCGTACTCAGGTTTGGGTAGATGGCTCCCAAAGCTACGTGGATGCTGATGAGGTGCAAGAGGGCACTCGCGCCAATATTGGTCTATATGGCGAATATACGGTACAGCCAAGCTGGCGTGTTGGCGCAGGTGTGCAAGCGGCCAATCAAAACAATAACACCGTAGAAAACGGCATTAAAAAAGACACAAGCTATGGCGTGCAAGCCTATTCCTTATTGGGCGGCAAAGACACGGCTTGGTGGAATACCACATCTCTGAGCTTATCTAAACATGACTTGGACGTTAATAGAACGGTAAAACTGGATGGTAATGACGGCATCAATATTATCAACAATAGCGAACGCGGTGATGCGGATGCTGATGTGTTTAGCGCATACAATGAGCTTGGCTATAATTTTCTTATCAAGAAAAACGTCGCGCATGGTGCCTTTTGGGGTCTGAATTACAGTGATACAGACATAGATGGTTATACTAGCGGCAATGCAAACTCTCGCACTGCGTTAAAGGTTGATAGCACCTCTAGCGAGGCATGGGATTCAGAGCTTGGTTACCAGTTACAATATGGCTTTGATTTGATGGGCACGCCTGCCAAACTTCAAAGCAAAATCGCTTACGTGCATGTTATCGACGATGGTTTAACCGATAGTTTATCGACAACGTCTTTAGCTGACGGTCAAACAAGAGAGGTTAGTATCACTCAAGTAGATAAAGATGACGACTATGGACGTTTTGAGCTGAGTGTGAGTAACAAGGTTCATAAAAACGTTTATGCGTATCTGAATGGCGATACAACCTTTGCACGTGACGATAAAGATAGCTCAGTACAACTAGGCTTGCAATATCAATTTTAAATCTTGATGTGTGAATGTCAGACTGCGCTGCTCAATAATTCATTTATGAGCAGCGTTTTTTGCTTATGCATGTCAATATATTAATTATAAATGCGTATTACTGATTGCCGCTACAGTAACCAGATTCAGTAATACCAATATGTGCAAAATACTAAAAGAATAGGGGTAGCGTATATGTTTAGCATCATAAAAGACTGGCGTGAACAGCGCATACTAGATAATAGCGAGTTTACCCATGCCGATTGGATGCATGCGGCTGAGCGTATCGTGATACTCGACAGATTAAGTGTTGATGAGATGACGCATCTATTTGAGCTCGCGACATTGTTTTTGGCTGATAAATCATTTACTGGGGCGCAAGGATTCGAGATTACCAATGCTGTCAGACAATCTATTGCACTACAAGCCTGTTTGCCGATCTTGAACTTAGGTCTTGACTGGTATGCTGGTTGGTCATCCATCATCATCTATCCTGGCTCGTACAAAAGCAACAGTACCACGGTAGATGAGTTTGGTATCGTCCACGAAGGCACTCAGCACCGTAGCGGAGAAGCATGGCTACGTGGGCCTGTCATTCTCTCATGGAAGGACGCGAAACATTCTGGCGAGCGTGATGGACACAATGTTGTTATTCATGAGTTTGTACATAAACTCGATATGATGAATGGCCGTGCCAATGGTTTTCCGCCACTGCAACCTGATATGGATCCTGCTCGGTGGACACAGATTATGTCGCGAGATTTTGAAGATTTTCAAACACATCGCAAGTCAGGGCTTGATCGTTATGGCGCAACCAATCCTGCCGAGTTTTTTGCCGTTCTCAGTGAAGTGTTTTTTGAAACGCCGCAAAAGCTAGTTGATGCTTATCCAGATATTTATGAGATTATGGTGAAATTCTTTCGTCAGACGCCGTTATAAATGATATTTATAGAGATGGTGACAGTAAACTGTATTCAAGACAGCATAAGCATATTGGAATTGGGGAAGTTGAGGTGACTAACACTATAAGTGATAATGTGGAAAAAGTAGAGAACTATTAAAGTGCTGGTGGAACGTCGCAAGTAGATGTACGTTTTGAGCAAGAGATTGTCTGGCTGTCACAAGCACAAATGACCGAGTTGTTTGGTCGTGATCAATCAGTAATTTCTCGCCATATTACTAACGGCACAAACGATGAAGAAATCGCTGAAAAAAGCAATATACAAAAAATGCATATTGCAAATTCAGACCGTCCGGTGACTTTTTATGACTTAGACGTGGTTATATCAGTCGGTTATCGCATCAAATCTCCTCAAGGCGTGCAATTTAAAGCGCTGGACAGCGTAGCGGCGCTTTTTCGTGGATTTTTTACACCGTAATTATCGACTGCTAAACGATAAAGGCGACATGGTCATCAATAATACCGTGCTTGCGGCATTAACCTTATTGGTCGCTGAATCTGACCCCAATCAAAAAAATTGATCAAATTGATTATGAATATGTTGTCGTTAGAGGGCTAGTAGAAAAGATTGTTATTAAAAACTATACCAAAGACCATGTAGTACAAGCTGCTATATATATTTTCTCGAATATATATAGTATTTATCACCAGATAGAGTAGGCTGCCATTTAAACAAGTCTTATAAAAGTTGTCGGGCAATCTTTCTCTACGCCTTAAACCGTCCATTGGTCATTAATGATAGCCACTAGATATCGCTTGCCTTGATACTCATCAAATACCAAGCGTAGTACCCGCCAGTCCATGCCATCATACTCATCCGTGCCTTTATGATAAAAATCTACAACATCTGATACTTGGTATATCTCTTTTAGATTATTGATCGAATTACCATTATTTTTGAATTCATTTACATTAATACTAGCACTATTGAACTTTTTACCATCCACCCAAGTATCTAAATAAGTAGGTAAGGGCATGACCTGAAGATCGCCAGTACCGTCTTTTTCGCCCCAAGTAAATTGGATGTTGGACTGCTGTAAATACTGTGCAAATTGCCCACGGCTAAAGACTTTATCTGACTCAGGCCGTACATAAGCGTACATCGAAAAACGAACGCCACGTGTTGGATGGATGTCATTAGTGATTCTAGAAAAGTCCTTATTGGCCAGTGCGCGCTGTATACGTAACGCTTGCTGTCTAAGGGTTTGCTGACTGATATCAGTATTAATAGGTGTTGATGAACTACTGGTTGGCTGAGATACAATGGCTTCACTGGACTCAGAAGCAGACTGACAACCCGTCGCAGCTAGCGTAAATAACAGAAGGCTGCTAGAGGCTAATGTCGCAGATTTTTCCTTAAAAAAAGCAGGTAATGTCATCATAAAATCATCCTTAGCACAGTTATTAGCGAAAGAAACATCACTATAAATTGTCATGGGAACCAGTAAAAAATACCACAAAAGCGCTATGTAATAGATATTTTGGTAAGTAAACCTGAATGATACGATAATACAGCAGAGTCCGAATATAGGTATGATGTAATAGTCGTAACACTTATAGGACAGAAGCTCGCTGAGAATAAGATGCCAACATATAAATCGCTGACATTACTATTGACCATAGGACTGATGACTGTCGGTAACGCCATAGCCGATGTATCAAAAGTAGATCAGAAGCAAAATGCCATGGCTGATATAAAGATTGCGACTATCACGAAAATGTACCAACAAGATATTGATGACCAAGGTATGAGTAATCCTACGGTGCTGCAGCAATACGCCGATGCTGATTTGCAAGCAGCCATGCAACTTGAGCAAGAATATTTTGATAAAACTCAGACGTCCTGCAATATAGATTACGATGTACTTTGGAACTCGCAAGATCCTGACTATACGCAAGACAAAAAGTTTTCAATAACTGATCAAGGATTGGTTCAGGTTAGCTTGGCGCAAGGTAGCGATATTTATTATGAGTTGTCATGTGATGACAATGATAAAAATTGCCAAGTTGCAGATGTGGTTTTAGATCGGGATGGCAAAACGTTGCGCCAGCATTTACTTGAAACTTGTCGTTAGTAAAAGTCTATAACTAATATTAAATCCGATCTAAGGCACAAGAATGACATGGTATAAATAGTTTTTCGCCTAACTGCTAAAACCATTGGTTTGTTTTCGCATAATGTATATTATGTTAAATGAAGTCTATTAGGTCGTAGGCTTAAGCCTTACTAACTATAGAATCATGACGATCATGCATTTCTAATACTGCTAGGTATAAACATCCTACCAAACTGTTCAGCTCTCGCCGACTAACTCTGTCCTGTTTAATTCATCAAGAAATCTTTTGGATCATAGCTCACATCTGTTAAGGTTTATTCTTCATAATTTTCATGGGTGCATTATTTCATCAGTCAATTTTAACTTTTGCTAAATGGTAAAACTTGAACTCACTATATAACTGGTTATCAATGCTCTATTCTTCGCTAAAATATTAACTGCTACGTCCAAATGCGTCATTAACTTTTTATTCAAGATGACCATGGCTTCTTGTCTGCGATAGTTTGTTTTATTATCTATGTCCGTTGGTTAAATTCTTAATATAGATATGCTGATAACTTATTTTTGATAACCATCGTTTGTATGGTTAGATACCCTCTAATATTGCCAAAATAGATTAAATTGCAAAAACTCAGCCAGACGTTATAACTCCTTCGCATATTTCTAATCTTATCTAGCCTTCAATCACTATGCCCAAGTCATTACATATAACCTTTCAAATTTAAATAGCAGACAAATTGTTAAATAATTAGAACTGACGCTGTTTTCTTTTGCGCAGTGATAAATTTTATCTACCCACAAACAGCAGTCCTCTGTTTATTGTTACCGAGCCATTTTTAAGATGAACAAGCTATCTATTGATATTTTTTAATATATTTAGCCTGTCGTTATATATTTTCTATATACCCCTCAAAATTGGCGCATTCCAAATTTGCACAGAACAGTACTATGACCCTGATTTTTATATTCTGTGCGAGTACAGGAGCACGTGTTTTGTGGGAAATATGCTCAACTCCTTACCGAATCAATCATGGACACCATAATTACATTTAATTATGTATCGAAGTAACTGGTAGAAATGCCGTGTAACCCTTTCAGCGCATGGCCTACTCACTATTTGGTTACTATGCTATAATTATCCCCAAGGTTAACTTGGGGATAATTAAGTGTTAAAACTATTACTCTATAAGGTTTTACTAAAAACACTAATGAATACCAGTGTCCATGACAGTGTCCAATACTTCTATGTTTTTCTACAGAATAGACTTTTTATAAGTCATCAA
Organism: Psychrobacter sp. P11G3; assembly: GCF_001435845.1. Taxonomy (NCBI): domain Bacteria; kingdom Pseudomonadati; phylum Pseudomonadota; class Gammaproteobacteria; order Moraxellales; family Moraxellaceae; genus Psychrobacter; species Psychrobacter sp. P11G3. Next base: position 1,757,335 of record NZ_CM003596.1, on the reverse strand, counting down.
TCATAAACCTATCATTAACCTTAATTATCATATTACGGATATACATTATGGCTATCGACACTGCAAACGATATCAATAAGCTCGAATGCCGAGACAAAGATTATTCTGTCAGTATCTCAGGTGTGGCTGGCCTAAGTCTGCGTATTTATCCAAATGGCAAAAAGGAATACTACTTACGTTATTCCCATCCGCATATCGAGGGCAAACGCCCTAGGATGATGTTGGGTAAGATTGAGGATGTCAGTCTACATGAGGTTAAATATAAAGCAGACACCATTCTTGATATGGTTGCCAAAGGCTCTGACCCTAAAGCTATCCAGCAAAAAGAGCAAACCAATAAATATACTCACCTAAAAAATGCACCATTTTCTGAGATTGCAAAAGCATGGCGAGAACACAAAACATCAGGGCGCAATCAAAGTAAATCTAAAAAACCGTCATACAGTGAGTCAACCCTCAAGTTCTGGGATTTATGTCTAGGATATATGTGCCAAGAAATTGGTGATTTAAGAATGGACGATATCACCAGCGAGATGATACTGAGTGTGTGTGAGTCGATTCAGAATAATGATAATCAAGCGACTTTCGTTGGTGCAAGCACTCGTCTGTATACTGAAAAAGTGTTTTCATTCGCTGTTGCTCGAGGGTTGTGCGATAGAAATGTGGCAATTGATACCCGTGGTGAGCTTGCACCTGCTAACTCAGGTAATCACTTGCCAGCCATCACCAAACCAGATCAATTTGCGACGCTTCTAAAAGATATGTCTGATTTTAGAGGTGCAAGTAAGATCACATTAGAGGCAATGAACTTATTACCTTACGTGTTTGTACGTAGTATCGATCTGCGCTCGATGCGTTGGGATGACATCGATTGGGACAATAATACATGGGCGTTCTCCCCGACCAAAGGCGAAGGTCGTGACGATATGGTCTCGCACTTAGTTGTCCCTTTAGCTACGCAAGTAATTTCGCGATTACGAAGCATTCAGTCAATTACTGGGCATAAGGAATATGTATTTGCGTCGATGCGCGGTTCAAGCAATGCCTATATTAGTAAAGCGACGTTGGTACAGATATTCCACCGGCTTGGATACAAAGATGTGCAGTGTGCGCATGGATTTCGAGCATCGGCTAAAACCTTACTCATGGAACAGCCTGAGCTACGCTATTCTGACATCGTCACAGAATTACAGCTAGGTCACAGGATAAAAGACACACATGGCGGGGCTTACAACAGACTCGATGAAATCGATACTAGGGTACAGATGATGCAAGATTGGGCAGATTATATAGATGAGCTTCGGAGTCGTTAGAGAGTTATTTTAGAGTCAAAAACCATATTTTTTTGCTTTTATTTATAGCTCTTTGAAATGTATTTTACGGAAGTTCACAGGAGACATGCCAGTAAACTGCTTAAACTGTCGACTAAAGGCACTATGATCACCGTATCCACAGTTTAAGGAGACTTGAGTTACTGTTAGCTTATAATTCGCTAATAGTCGAATGGCATGCTCTAAGCGCATTTTTTGTACAAACTGAATGGGTGACATATTGAGCACTGCTTTGAAGGTACGCTCCAATTGCGATTGACTAAGATTTGCCAATTTCGCCAATTGACCAATATTAATTTTTTGATCAAGATTGTCTCGTACGTATTGATCTACGCTTGCCAATCGAGCGTGTTTGCGTAATATCCGCTCGTTATCTTCATCAATATCTACTGATATACCTACCATTGCTACAATATGATTTTCTACATCATAGACGGGGATTTTTTGCGTGATACACCATCCCAGCTGTCCTGATGCATAACTATGAAGTTCTAGTTTATCAATAATCTCCCTGCCTTCCTTTAATACTCTCAGATCCTGATTGAGATAATCCTTGCCTTGAGACTTCAAAAACACTTGCTCTGTAGTCAGTCCTATTAGTGCTTTTTTGTTTTTGAGCCCGCTACGTTTAATGAGCGTTTTACTGACTAATCGATAGCATGCTTGGTCATCTTTAACAAAGAACACCACATTTTTCATAGTATCAAACAAAGGCATCAATAATGATATATTGCCAACAAACTCATCAAAATTGGCTGGTTGATAAGCCTGTAGGTGTTTTGACAGTTGTTTTGTAGGTGTTTCTAATACTAACGGCCGCATCGGTATATTCCCATATAGCATCTCAAGCTTGTCGTTGAGCTTTTCAGGTATTTTAGGGTGCTACACAATATTTATACTCCTAAATGTCTTTATGACCTGTGCAGAAATGCGCATTTATTCATATAAAAACATCAAGACTGCTTTTCTGAAAAACGTCATTCTATATTTACGCCTTGTTCATTTATGAATAACGCTAACAGTATATTAACTCACGGATGAATCAGGTAGGCAGTCATGTTTGATACGCTTTTCACTCTTAAAATTATTGATTCGCATACTGGCGGTGAACCTACTCGTATGGTGTATGAAGGATTTCCTGAGCTTAGTGGGCAATCTATTCAAGAAAAACTTCAAGACTTCAAACAGAATTTCGATCATTTACGTCAAAGTATTATCCTAGAACCCCGTGGTAATGACGTGCTTGTCGGAGCGCTTTTGTGCCCGCCTTCCGATCCTCGTGCCACGGCTGGCGTAATCTTCTTTAATAATCATGGCTATTTAGGTATGTGTGGCCATGGCACTATCGGCGTTATTGCATCTCTAGCTTATCAACAAAAAATAACCGCTGGTGATCACTATCTAGAAACAAGCGTAGGCCTAGTTAAAGCAACCTTGCATGATGATGGTAGTTGTAGCGTCCAGAATGTCCCCTCTTATCGCTACCAAAAACAGGTAGAAGTTCAAGTACCTGATATCGGTCCTATCTATGGAGATATCGCTTGGGGTGGTAATTGGTTTTTCTTAGTCAACGATCATAAGCAAGCTATTGACGCCAGTAATGTTAAGGCGCTTACTCAATTTAGCATACAGATTAAGGAAGCACTTCATAAGTCTGGAATTATGGGTGCTAACAATGGCGAAATTGATCATATAGAACTGTTTGGCAAGAGCGATCTCGCCGGCACTAACAGCAAAAACTTCGTATTATGCCCTGGATCTGCCTACGATCGCTCTCCTTGTGGTACTGGAACCAGTGCCAAATTGGCTTGCTTAGCCGCAGACAATGTACTCGCACCTGGTGAGACTTGGTATCAACAAAGCATCATTGGCAGTGTCTTTAGTGCCAGCTATCAGCCTATTGATGTACTTAGTAATCATAGCCCTCTTCATAACCACCCTATCAATACTATTATCCCCACGATCCGAGGGTACGCCTACGTATGTGCAGAAACCTCTCTCATCGTTCAAGACAGCGATCCGTTCAAATGGGGTATTTCTTTATAAATACCAGTTTGTATGGCTGCTAAGAAGTAACCAATCACTGCTCAGTAAGGTCAAAAAAGCGAGACTCTCATGGACACACAAGTGTTTGATATACATATCATCGGTGGTGGCATTATTGGGCTATGTGCTGCGGTTACCCTACAGTCTCGTGGGGTAAAAGTTGCAATTTTGGAAGCAGATAAAATCGCTCGCGGTGCAACTTATGGCAACGCAGGTCACATTGCCACTGAACAGGTTTTTCCTATTGCTGATGCCAGTATCTTACGACATATTCCTGCCATGCTACTCAACCCTGAAGGGCCTCTACGGATAGATTGGCGTTACCTTCCACGCTTAGCACCATGGGCGTTTCAGCTATTACTTAATATGCGTACCGAACCATTTTCACGCAGTCACCAAGCGCTTTTGGCATTAAATGCACACAGCCTTCAAGCTTGGCAAGATTTTGCCAAAGAGTGGCGATTACATTCTTGGGTACAAATACAAGGATCTGTATTAACCGCAGAGACGCCCAACAGTCTAAAGGTTCTGACTGAACACGGTCAACGTTTAAACAGTTTAGGGGTTTCTAACAACCTACTCTCACAATCAGCACTGACAGATCTTGAGCCTGCATTAAAAGATAATCAACTGGGTGCTTTGTTTTTTCCAAAGACAGGTCATATCACCAATATAGAAGCCATTACCCATAAATTAAGCACTATTTTTAGATCGCTTGGTGGTCAAATTTATGAAAATTGCCGTGTTCTGAGCGCGGAAGTAATAACTGATGGTATGCGTCTGACGACGACACAAAAGCAGCTTTATGCCAGCAAAATTATGCTCGCAGCAGGAGCTCATTCCAAAGCCTTAGCAAAACAGCTAACAGGCATCTCAGTACCAATGGATACAGAGCGTGGCTATCACCTGATGCTTCCTAATGAAAGTCAGCGTCTCAACATCCCTATTTCTAGCATGGATCGCCGCTTTATTATGACACCAATGGAAAAAGGACTGCGCTTGGCTGGCACTGTTGAGTATGCAGGACTTGAGGCGCCAGCAAACATGAACCGTGCGAATATGCTGTTGAAACAAGCTCAAGCAATGCTAAACACCCCACTAGATAGTGACAGCAATACGCAATGGATGGGGTTCAGGCCCTCTACAGCAGACTCGCTACCCATCATAGATAGACGTAATTCAGTCTTTTTAAACTTTGGTCATCAGCATCTAGGTCTGACCCAAGCTGTCGTAAGCGCACAGATGATCGCAGCTTTGTATTTTGGCGATACTGCCATGGTAGATCCTACTGCCTATCGTCTAAATCGCTTCAAACGTAAGTCTTTTAAATAATAATCGAACATTTCATCTCTATGACAACTCATAGAACCAACAACGTCGCTAACAGCTCATGGCTTACTAACGGCTTTTACTTCCAAATAAGGATATTTATATGAACATTCATGGCGTTTTAGTCCCTATCGTTACTCCTTTCGATGTTAATGGCGATATCGATACTCAAAAGTTAACCGAACTGGTCAATGTATTCATAGAAAAAGGCGTTACTGGAATCGTAGCTTGCGGTACAACGGGTGAATATTACACGTTCTCGCCTGCAGAGCGTGAACTGGTTTTGACCACTATCGCTGACGCTGCCAAAGGCAAAGTCACTCTGATTGCAGGTATCAACAGTTTATCGACCAATCATTCTATCGAACTTGCTCACCAAGCCAAAAACTTGGGCTACGACGGCTTAATGTTATCAGCCAATCCGTATAGCCTACCAGACCAAGACGGTATTATTGCGAATTTTGAAACCGTCGCTGATGCCACTGACCTACCTATCATTATGTACAATTTTCCAGCACGCGTCGGTGTAAGCATTGAGTTTGAAACCGTCGCGCATTTATCCAAACATCCCAATATTGTAGGTGTCAAAGAAAGCAGCGGCGATTTTAGCCATGCATTACGTATGCTACAGGCTGATTTTGAAAACTTTGAAGTGGTTTGTGGTTGTGACGACCAACCAGTAGATTTCTTCTTTTGGGGTGCTAAGAGCTGGATCGCTGGTGCGGCTAACGTATTTCCAGCAGAACAAGTCGCATTGTTTGCAGCCACACAAAAAGGCGATTGGAACCGTGCTAAAGAGCTGATGACAGCCATGTATCCTGCTATCCACTCTATGGAGTCTGGAAACTATAACCAAAAAGCCAAAGCAGGCTGCATTAACGGGAGCATCAATGTTGGGTCAGTACGACTACCTTTGACTGATATGTCAAAAGAAGAGACTCAGTCATTTTTAGCACTTCTGTCTTGATACATCGCACCATTCTTATCGTTCCTACCATTATATAGAAAAGGACAATCTAATGAGTATGACCACAGCGCAAGTCTTTGAACTCGCCAGCAACCAACAGCTTTGGGCAGGCCATTTAATAGATACTACAGTACCAGTATCCGAGACAACACTCCCTAACTACAGCCCTATTGATAATACCTGTATAGGTAGCATTGCTAATGGGAGTCAGCAAGATGTTAATACGGCGGTAACGGCAGCCCGAGACGCTTTTGAACATGGTGAGTGGAGACGGATGTCTCCTGCAGAGCGCAAAGCTATTATGCAGCGTTGGTGTCAGTTAATGCATGATCATATGGATGAGTTAGCTGCCTTAGATTGCGTCGATGCAGGCAAGCCTATTACTGAATGCCTCAACACTGACCTGCCCGCTACGATTGAAACTTTTGAATGGTACGCCGAAACAGCTGATAAAGTTTTTGGCAAGGTTGCTCCTACTGGCGCAGATGCACTAGGCCTTGTGGTACAAGAGCCTATTGGTGTAGTGGGTGCAGTACTACCATGGAATTTCCCAGCGCAAATGTATGCATGGAAAGTTGCACCCGCATTAATAACTGGCAACTCAGTCATTGTTAAACCTGCTGAATTGACCTCGCTCTCAGCATATCGATTAACACAATTGGCGTACGAGGCTGGCGTGCCAAAAGCGGCGTTGCAGTTAGTCTGTGGGCTTGGTGAAGAAGTAGGTGCGGCACTCGGTCAGCATATGGATGTTGATATGGTTTCTTTTACAGGATCAACCGAAGTCGGTCGACTGTTTCTACAGTACTCTGCACAAAGCAACCTTAAGGAAGTCGTCTTAGAGTGTGGTGGCAAAAGCCCTCAAATCGTCTTTGCGGATGCCATTATCAATGAACAAACCATCGAGCATATTTTATCCGCTGCCTTTTGGAATATGAGCGAAAACTGTAGCTGTGGTTCACGTCTACTTATCCATTCTAGCCAAAAAGAAGCGTTGTTAACGCTATTAAAAAAAGGTCTTCAGTCTTGGAGGGTTGGTCATCCTTACGACCCCGAGGTCGCTATTGGCCCAATGATCGAAAAAGCGCATTTTGAGAAAGTAATATCACACCTTAATACTGCCAAAACGGAGGGTGCTCGTTTGATCGCAGGTGGACGTATCCACGATGAACTCGGTAGTGGCTGGTATATCGAGCCTACCGTCTTTGATAATGTCAGCCCGGATATGACGCTGTTTAAAGAAGAAGTTTTTGGTCCACTTTTAGCTGTCACAAGTTTTGAAACCGAAGAGGAAGCTATTCAGCTCGCCAATCAGAGTGATTATGGGCTTGCCGCTTCCTTTTATACACAAAATATCCATCGCGCATTTCGCGTGGCATCCGCTATTAAAGCTGGTACCGTCTCGATTAATGGTTTCTCTGAGGGCGATATTACGACACCTTTTGGTGGTTATAAACAATCTGGCTTCGGCGGTCGTGACAATGGCTTAGAGGCGTTGTCCCAGTATACCCAAACCAAAACTATCTGGTTGGTGAACTAACAACTGACATTGTCCGCTATCCACGCCCAAGTCAGCATAACCAAAAACATTACAAGGAAGTAAAGTTATGGAAAATATCATCAATACTATCGTCGGGTATATTTGGAGTGACGCCCTAGTCTATCTTGCGTTAGGTGTCGGCATATATTTTACGATTATGACTCGTGCCGTACAAATCCGTTATTTCAAAGAAATGATTAGGCTGTTGTTCGACAAACAAAGCTCATCAGCTGGGATTAGCTCCTTCCAAGCTTTCTGTATGGCATTATCAGGACGTATTGGTGTGGGTAATATCGCTGGGGTTGCAACAGCCATTGCAGCAGGTGGCCCTGGGGCGGTATTTTGGATGATTGTCATGGGTGTGTTAGGTGGTGCTAGCGCTTTTATTGAGTCTACCTTAGCGCAGGTATACAAACATAAGGTCGGTGATCAATATCGTGGCGGCTCCCCGTTCTATATTGAAAGAGGATTAAAGCTAAAACCTTTTGCTATCATCGTCGCTATCGTGACCTGTCTATCGTACGGCGTGTTAGTGCCTGGCGTTCAGGCCAATACTATTGCGGACTCTTTTAATACAGCATTTAATATACCGCCTGTTATAACAGGGATTATCCTAGTCGTACTCTTAGGTATCATTATATTTGGCGGTGTAAAGCGTATTGCTAATTTTGCAGGAAAAGTCGTACCTGTCATGGCAATTGGTTATATCCTCATGATGGTGATTGTATTGGCATTTAACGCTCAAAATATCCCTGCAATGTTTGCACTTATCTTTAAGAGCGCTTTTGGTATGGATGCAGTGTTTGGTGGTATGGTTGGGACCGCAATCTCTTGGGGCGTACGCCGTGCTGTTTTCTCAAACGTTGCGGGTGCTGGCGAGGCGACCTTTAGCTCAGCGGCAGCCGAAGTATCACATCCTGCTAAACAAGGCTTAGTGCAAAGCTTCTCTATCTACATCGATACGGTGCTTGTCTGTACTGCAACAGCGTTGATGATTCTATCAACTGGTATGTATAACGTGGTGACCCCCGAAGGTGTAACCCTAGTTGATAATATGCCTGGTGTTGAAGCTGGTACAGCATTTACCCAAGCGGCTGTCTCCACTGTCTTTAACCAGTATGGAAGTGGTTTTGTTGCGATTGCTATCTTTTTATTCGCCTTCACCTGCTTGGTTGCTTATTACTATATTGCCGAAACTACGTTGGTCTATTTGGACAATAAACTGCGCTACCCCATTCTCAAGCATGTACTCAAACTGGTCTTTTTAATCGTTTGTTTCACGGGTAGTGTCCAGTCGATCGGTATGATGTGGGCATTAGGTGATATAGGCTTTGGTAGTATGTGCTACTTGAATTTCATTGCCATTTTACTGCTAAGTAAAGTTGCTCTAAAAGTTCTAAAAGACTACGACGAGCAGATGAAATTAGGTATAAGCCCTGTCTTTGACCCTAGAAAGGCTGGAGTGGATAATGCGGACTTTTGGATAGAATATAGCAATGAGCATGGTCACAAAAAATCGCTCTAATAGTAGTGCGTCAGGGGTCTGCTAGTATCTGCTAGCAAAAAAAGTTGCTATCAACGTCAAGCAGGCCTCACCTATTTATGTTAAATTGCAAAAAACCATAAGGATATTACGTATAAGATAACCATAGTATTGTATCCATTCATTTGATAGGAAGGTTGAAGATGACACTAGATAACAACGTACTACGTAAACGCACCAGTTTGTTGGGTTCATTATTAGGTGATGCTATTTCTCGCCAATCTGGTGAGCAGACGCTAGATACGATTGAGACGCTGCGCAAAGGCTTTATTCAACAGCGTCGTGAGCCGAATGAGGCACATAAACAGCAGCTTATCGATTTTATTGCTTCTTTAGACAATCAAACCTTAAAAAACGTCATACGCGGCTTTTCTATCTATTTTTTCCTAGCCAATCTAAGCGAAGAGAATTATTTGCGTGAGCAGCGTCATGCACAGCGTATGCAATCTGAGCAAAGCTGGGAAGGATCATTTCGTCGTACGTTGCTTGAGTGTCGCGAACGCAATATTGAACCTGCTCAAATGCAAGAGCTGATTGATCAGCTGAAGTTTACACCTGTATTTACGGCGCATCCTACCGAAGCGCGTCGCCGTACAACGATGAATATCTTACAAAGTCTATTTACGCATAGCGACGCCCTAAACAACGTGTCTGAAAACAGCTTCGCCTACGAGCAAGCCAAAGAACAAACTGCGCAAACGATTGATCTATTATGGTCGTCTGACGAAGTACGTACCCGTAAGCCATTGGTATATGACGAGATTAATAATGGTCTACATTACTTCAACGCCAGCTTGTTCAATGCCATTCCTAAAGTATATCGTAATATCAAAAAAGCCATTATCGATATTTATCCAGAACTAATAGACTATCCATTGCCTGCATTTATGAGCTTTGGGTCGTGGATTGGCGGCGATAGAGATGGCAATCCTTTCGTGACTTTTGAGACCACAGAACTTGCCGTACTGATGCATGCTGATACCGTGCTGCGTCACTATCAAGTGCTACTCAAAAAACTGCGCCGGCAGCTGATTCATAGTGACACTATTGTCACCGTTTCACCTGACGTATATGCCAAAATTAAAAGTTATGATGAGCTCGATCAGCGTGTGTTTGACTACAACCTCGATGACTATAGCAATGAACCATATCGTCGCCTGCTCTCTATCATCCTGACTAAAGTCAAAGCCACTAATCGCCGCATCCAAAGCAAAGGTACGGACAGTGAAGCCGAAAAAGATGCCTATGCCAATCCAGAAGAGTTACTAGAAGACCTGCGCGTTATCCGTCAAAGTGTCAGTACACACGATACAGCACATAGCGATGGCCTATTGCTAGATATCATTCGTTTGGTCAAGACTTGCGGCTTCCATTTGGCAGCGCTCGATATTCGTCAAGAGTCGTCCTACCATGGCGAAGTGATTGCCGATATCTTTGCCAGTGCCTCTAACCTGCCCGATTACCAGACACTAAGTGAAACTGAGCGACAAGAGTGGTTGACGCGCTTGCTAAAAAATCCAGGTACGCCGCTTATCTATACTGATAACCTGACAGACAAAACGCGTGAGCAATTGTCATTGATGAATTCGGTCGCTACTCTACGCAAACTGGTGGGACAGGCTACTTTTGGCAGCTATGTGATCTCGATGACCAATAATGCTAGCCAGCTACTAGAAGTATTGCTGCTCATGCGGTTTGCAGGCTTATGCAGAATTGATGACGAAGGCCAGTTGTCTGCTGATTTGCCAGTTGCACCGTTGTTTGAGACCATCGAAGATCTCAAAAATATCGATAAAATCTTGCCTGCCGTGTTAGACAATCCACTGTATCGTGGACTGCTACAAAACACGGACAACACGCAAGAGATTATGCTAGGTTATTCAGACTCATCAAAAGACGGCGGCATTATCACCTCTGCATGGCAGCTTTATAGTGCACAGCAAACCATTAATAACATTGCTGAGCAATATGGTATAAAAACACGCTTGTTCCATGGTCGTGGCGGTTCTGTGAGCCGTGGTGGCGGATCAACGCACAAAGCCATTGCGGCACAGCCAGCAGGCACGCTGCATGGGCAGATTAAGGTAACTGAGCAAGGCGAAGTGCTTTATGCCAAGTATGCCAATACAGATACCGCTGTGTTTGAGCTAACCATGGCTATTACAGGTACACTCAAAGCCTGCTCGACAAGGTTTGTGGTACAACCGACTGAGTTGCCAGAGTATGAAGCGCTGTTTGCACGCTTAGCGGACGCGGGTGAACAACGTTATCGAGAGTTGACCGATCATACCGAAGGGTTTTATAAGTTCTACTCCGAGGTCACCCCAGTACAAGAAATCTCTCTATTAAATATTGGCTCACGTCCAGCCCATCGCAAAAAAGGCCTACCAAGTAAGACCACCTTACGAGCGATTCCCTGGGTGTTTGGCTGGTCATTGGCACGCTTTACCCTACCTGCTTGGTATGGCGTCGGTAGTGCGCTAGATAGCGTCAAAGAAGACGAAGCATTGATGAAAGAGATGAATCAGCATTGGCCTTTCTTTAGCGTATTTATCAGTAATATCGAGATGGCCTTTACCAAAGCCAATATGAATATCGCTGAGGCTTATAGCCAACTATGTGATGATGAGCCGTTACGTGAAAAAATCATGACAGCGGTCACCGATGAACACACGCTGACCAATTCAGGATTAAACTCTCTGCTTGAACAAGACTCTTTATTATCCAATCAGCAGAATCTTGCTTCATCCCTGCAGTGGCGAGACGCTTATCTAGATCCTATTAATTATATCCAGATTGAGCTTTTAAAGCGTGCTAGACAACAGGACACCCCGAACGATTCAGCACATGGCGACATTAATGTAGAAGATCCATTAATCCGTAGTATCAATGCGCTAGCTGCAGGGTTACGAAATACTGGTTAAGGTAGCTTTTCGATAAGTAGCTTTCGGATAAATAAAAACCTTATACCAATTGTCGCAAATATTAAGGCTTCGTTCGCGAAGCCTTAATATTATTCAAAACCCTTCAAAAAATATCTCGCCAGATATCAATCGCAGTTTAGTACTGCGTTGATTGATATTGCCTATTAGGTGATTCGTAATTCATTGTTTGAATAACTGATCCGAACAAGATACCGTAAAATATATTTTTACTTCATGTATATGTAGGGTCTGCTCCAATGGAAACGCCTCAATCAACACCATCTCTAGACATCGCCGTAGCAACTGACTATCAAATAGAATCCGTTGCGCTCATTGACCGCGCTATTCAAATACGCTGGAATGATGGTATCGACAGTACGTATCACTATATCTGGCTGCGTGATAACTGCCCATCGGCTTTTCATCCGCACACTGGCGAGCGTAGCTTTGATTTACTGAGTATCTCAAAAGATATCCATCCACTATCCGTCTCTTTTGATGAGACAACGCTAACGATTGAATGGTCAGAACAAGCGCATATCAGTCACTTTGAACAAAGCTGGTTACGTGAGTTTGGGTATTCTAGTGCATTGGCCAAGGACTATAGCAGTCCTTATAAAAGTTGGGATGGCACGTTTATTGACCACATTCCGATGTATGACCAACACAGCATCATGACCAGTGACAGTGCTTTATATGAGTGGATGATTGCGCTGGATACATATGGGCTTACCATTATTGATAATATGCCAGACGACTCTGGCGCTGGTGTACAGATCGCCATGCGAGTTGATTACCTGCGGCAGACTAACTTCGGCATGACCTTCGATGTCATATCAGAGAAGTCGCCGATCAATTTGGCTTATACCTCTCTCTCATTACCGTTGCATACCGACTTGCCAAATCAGGAGTTGCCTCCAGGCTATCAATTTTTGCATTTTTTGAGTAATGAAAGTGTAGGTGGCGAATCTACTTTCGTAGACGGATTAAAGGTGTTAGAAGGGTTACGAGAAGAGCAGCCGGAGTATTTTCGCTTGCTTGCCGAATATGCCATCCCCTTTCGTTTTCATGACACTGCCCATGATATCCGTGAGCACCACCCCGTCATCAATCTAGACAACTTTGGCAATATCGTCGAAATCAAATACAACGCGCATCTTGCAGATGTTTTTGATTTACCAAGTGACGTTATGTACGACTACTACCTTGCTTATCGAGAGCTGATGGCTCGATTAAAAGACAGTCGCTATAAGATTGAGTTAAAACTAGCAGCGGGTCAAATGGTGGTTTTTGATAACCGCCGCGTCCTGCACGGGCGTAACGCATTTGATGAAAACATCGGTGAGCGTCGTCTCAAAGGCTGTTATGTTGACCGCTCAGAATTTAAAAGCCGTTTACGAACGCTTAAAAAGCAACTGGCTTAATTAAAACGAAAACCGTCTGATGCTGTTGGCAATACAGCATCAGACGGTTTGACGAGGGTTGGCCAAGGATTATTAGCCCTTCCCTTTTTCTGCTTTATCTCTATCGCACTATAGCAATCTATCAAGCAGTTTTACGACCTTTCACAAACAAAACCATGCTAATAACGACGCTGAATACAGTGCATAGGATAAACACGTTGTGCGCGCCGCCCGGCATGTACTCCACAAATGATGTGAAGAACTGACCCGAAAACACCGCCATCGTAAAGTAAGATAAGTTGCGGCCTCGTACGTTAGCAGCACTTAGCTCGACGGTCATATGGTTCAACAGCGGAATACTAAAACCAAATCCAATGCCGATCAACAGCGCGCCTAATATTAATAGCAAGGTACTGGCTTGTGTAAAGCAAATATACGACAACGCAAATGCTAAAAATGCCAGTGCCAATACTTTGGGTTCATTCAACCATTTGATTATTTTGGGCATAAAGCCTGCGGTAACGACCGCCACCAAAGAAATAAAGGCCAGTAGTTGACCGATTTGTGATTCGTTATAGCTCAACTCATGCATTGTGATGGGCAATAACACGGTTGAGGTGAAAAATATGGTCATCGCTAAAGTTGAAATAAGATACACATTTTTTAGAGATAAACCACTAATAATAGCTTTACTATCGTCCTCGGCAATCTGCTCGTTGTTTACAGCAGTTGCATGATGCTGTGGTACAAACAGTAGCAGCATGGCTAAGAATACCCACGCAATCAAATAAATCGATAGCGGTAAGGCCCAAAACTGTGAAGCCAGCAAACCACCTAAAAATAAGAAGATGACCCCGCCCAGCTCAATGGACATCCCTTGCTTGGCAATCATCTTTAAGCGAGCCTCCCCCTGATACCATGTAGAGATTAGTACCGTACAGCTCGCCATGACGACTGCCGTTATACCGCCCAATAAAAACCGATTGCTAAACACCTGCGCTGGCCCATGTAAAAGATAAGCACTGGCACCTGCAAGTCCGTATAAAAACAACCCAATCATCAAGAGTTTATACGCGCCATATTTATCGATTAACTTGCCAGCTAGTGGCGCAAATACCACCGCACCTAATGAGGGTAAGGTAATTAATAGCACGCTGTTGTCGGTAATGCCCAAGCCTGCCGAAATGCTGACCAAGCCGGGTGCCAGTAACGTACCGACCATAATGGTCAAACTGGCAATACACAGTAAGGTTAAACTACCTGCCGTTTTTAATTGGTTCATATGTGTCCCTAGTCGTTTCGATATCTATTACGGATATAACTGTATTGATATCACTTATTTTTTGGCGAATGCATTGAATATTGCGCTGATGACGATAAAGGCGATACTGACCACCACCACTCCTGGCCATTGGTATAGGGCAAAAGCTTTGACACCCGCCATAGATCCCAGTGCCCCGCCTGTGTAGTAACCCAACATATAAATACCGTTGATGCGACTTTGGGCGGCGGAATCGATACTAAAGACGCGAACCTGATTGGCCACTTGCGCGCTGAATACAGCAAAGTCGATTAAAATAATACCGACGATCAGCGACACCAAATTACCTGCGAACAATCCTGTAATAGCAAAGCCTGTGGCAGCCAGTGCCAATGCCATCATCACTAAGGTTTTAGAACCCAGCTTATTGACCCATTTACCAGAGGATTTAGCCCCTATTACTCCTGCCAGCGCAATCACACCAAACAATCCTGCTTGCTGTGCATTGTAATTAAAAGGCGCATCGCTGACATAAATCGCGAGCGTCGCCCATAGTACGTTGAATGAGGCAAACCAAAATGCACCTGCAAGGGTGAATTTTTGCAAGGATTTGTGTTTTATAAACAGTGCTAAGCTACTTTTGACAAGCGGAAAGTAATTTAGTGTGGTTTGCGGAGTGTTGGTTGGCAAAAATACCCGCAGTAATACTCCAAAGACAGCGGCAAGTGCTGCAGACATCACAAACACGCTGCGCCAACCGAACTGCTCCCCTACAAACCCACTTAAGGTTCTAGATAGCAGAATACCAATGGTCAATCCCATCATCAGAGTACCAAGGGTTGCACCTTTATTTTTAGGAGACACCATGGATGCAGCAAACGGAATGAGCTGCTGGGTAATATTGGCGCTGACACCAATCAAAAACACCGATAGCAGCAGTACGGGTAAACTGGGTGATATCGCTGCAAAAACACAAGCCGCTACTAATAAGCACGACAGAATACCAATCAAGCGTCTACGCGCAATAGAGTCGCCCAATGGTGAGATAAACAACAAGGCAAAGGCATAACCAAACTGCGTCAATGCCGGAATACTGCCCAGTTGTGAGTCGGTCAAATGAAACTCATGACCAATGAGCGGTAAAATCGGCTGATTGTAATAAAGGTTGGCGGCGGTTGCGGCAATCGCTGCGGTCATTAACAGTAGAATAAATCGGCTTAATGAATGGCTTGACGATTGGTTTAGTACTGGTACTGGCTTATCCATTGTTATC
Source organism: Psychrobacter sp. P11G3 (assembly GCF_001435845.1). Lineage (NCBI taxonomy): Bacteria > Pseudomonadati > Pseudomonadota > Gammaproteobacteria > Moraxellales > Moraxellaceae > Psychrobacter > Psychrobacter sp. P11G3. The sequence goes on along the minus strand of NZ_CM003596.1, from coordinate 1,741,718 downwards.
TCGGCTCAATAAATCATGCTGCAAGTATAGAGCCTATCAAGCCATAACAAAAATGATAGTATATGATTAAATCCATACAAATACTGTATAGATAAAAAATAATACTGAGCAAGATTTTGATGAAAGATGTTAATAAAAGGGATTGATGATATGGATATAAAAACACTCAAAAGCTTTATGGCCGTGGCCAAGCACCAGAGTTTTTCAGAAGCGGCGCGTGATCTGTATACCGTACAACCTGCCATCAGTCGCCATATCTCATCGTTAGAGACAGAGTTAGGCGTTGTGCTGTTTAACCGTACTTCTCGTGAGGTGACTATCACATCCGCTGGTGAGCAACTATTGAAAGACACTGCTATCATTTTGACTTTAGCAGAACAAGCAAAAACACAAGTTAAACGAGCCCATGACGGACAAGTAGGTACGCTCAATATTGCGCATCTAAGCTCGGCCTGCCTAACCTTTATGGCTAAACTGGTACGCAGTTATAAAGAAGAATTTCCGCATGTGCATGTGTCATTGTTTGAGATGACGGTGACCGAACAAATAGAAGCATTCAACAATGACCGCATCGATATTGCTTTTTCAAGACCATTGCCAAGCGCCATTGCCGATGACTTTATCAGCCACAGTATTTATATCGACAAGTTGGTAGCAATTGTGAACCAAAGCCATGCCTTAGCCGATCAGACAACCATTGATTTGGCACAACTAAAAAACGATAAATTTATTATTTTTAATCGTGATGAAGCGGTTGGTCTCTTTGATGAGACCATCACACTGTGTAAGCAGGCTGGGTTTTCACCCAATATCATTAGCCAACCCAAACACATGCAAACTTTGGTGACTGAAGTGGCTGCAAGCTTAGGGGTAGCGATTGCGCCCTATTGTGTGCGCAAGCTTTATAGTGACGGCTGTCACTTTATGACGCTAAACAATGTCAGCACACACATACCCGTGCATATCCAATACAAGCAGTCCAATAACAGTGCGACAGTTGCCGCTTTCGTCGCGGTAGCGTTGAGCGCAACAGATGACATACAGCAAAGCATGAAGCACTGACTCCACAAAAAAGCCCCATTACTCTTCTCTCATGTTTAGAGAAGAGTAATGGGGCTTAATATTAGTCACTTACTAACTTATAGCTGTCAATATAATCTTATAGCGCTAATAGCAGGCGTCATACCATGTGTACTGTACTTAGCTTGTATGATCTTTTCTTCCTCACGAAATAGCACATTTTGCGCTTCTTGCTTGAAGTCGTGATAGCTAATGGCGGTGTCATCTTCATGACCGTCAATAACTATAGGTTTGCTAGGTTGATTTTGGCTATTCGAATGCTGCTGTGCAGCCTGATTAGCATTAGCCTCTTTAGTAATGTTGCTGACTGTTAAACCGTTATTAGTAGGCGACGCTTGAGATAACGTGGAAGAAATACGGTTAGACATATAGAAGGCAGATAGTAGAACAATACAGATTACACTGATAATAGCAAAAACAAGACTACGGGGTCTGATGCTTTTTGGCTCGATATCATTATTCACGTTTTCTGATTCATTCATAGTTACGTACCATCTAATTTATATCATCAACGGCAAACAACTATGCCTTTTACATAATGATACGAATTTTATATTGTGTTGCAACAATTTATAGTACGAACGTCTCGAATAAATTGATAGACGGTTATTTAACTGTCTGAAATGGTATAAAACGTAGCCCCTTTAATCATTGGTTTCGCGGTACAAGGTAGTCTGCGACTCTTGTCTAAAGTCCTCATAAGTTATGGCAGCTTCTTCAGTAGCTATAACTGCGGCATCATTCTCTGATGTAGGAGCTTCAGAAGTTGACACTGATTCACTAACAGCTGGCAGGTCCTGTCTATTGTTGTCCAAAGTATCTTGCTGAGTAGTGGCTGGTTGCGTACTTACAGGGTCAACGCCATCCGTAGTTGTTTGACTGTCTGTAGACAGTGCTGGCTCAGCACTAACAGCTGGTGTACTGTCTGTCTCTACATTACCACCAGTGCTGTTGTCCATACTATCAACCGCAGAAGTAGATAAGACTCCTGAAAATACAAGCATTAATGCAATAACAACCAATACTATTAAACCAATCGCCATAGCCATCATGAATGGTTTCTTGCTTTTGATCACTTTATTGTCTATGACTGGCTCTTCGATAGCTGATTCAGACACATTCTCAATATTTAAAGGGATGTTTAAAGAATCATCAACCGATATCTCAGTTATGTTAGATTCACTATGGTCAATCGTAGAGGGTGACTCTGTTTGATTGCTACTATCTATATTGTTGCGATCTATATATTCTGAGGCTTCTGTATCTGAACTGACATCATTGACATCAATACTAATACTGTCGCTATCATTAGCGATACTTAGCACATTATTTTTAGATAAATTTTCAGATACTACATTTGTATCTGAAGCTTCAGAGGTAGTGTTTGCTGCTGTAGCATTTTCTGTTTCTAGCAATAATTCTTGCTCACTGCTTTGTTCTTCAAACAGTTGCAACTCTTCTGTGCTCAAGGGTTCGAAAGCGGCAAGGTTCTTTGCACTTTCTAGTGTTTCAAACTCAGCCTGATCGTTCTCTTCAGAACCATGGACTCGATTAATAAAGCGTTCGTAGATGTCATTGTTATTACGCTTACGCGATTTTTGGTCAATAATTCTAGCCAATTTTTCATCAAAATCGGTGCCAGCGTCTTTTTTTTCGTCGCTCATAGAATAATACCAAACCAGTTTTTCTACTGGTGTTAAATGATTGCTAGAATGAATTTTCTTACTATAGTGTAACAGTGTTATTAGCCAACAATATAGTTGCTCGACCTATTATCTTCAAGCAAAATTTATGGGATAACGCTAATATTGATAAGAACTATTCTAAATAATATGATAAACCAACCTTAAGAACTGATCTATGTAGAGATAGCATAGACTATGACAGGCTCAATAGTATGGATTTAAAACAGCTTAATGCGTTTATCGCGGTTGCCGACTTGCGCAGCTTTAGTGCTGCCGCCACCAAGACAGGACTGTCACAGCCAAGCCTGAGTCGATTGCTAAAACAGCTAGAGACTGACATGGGTGTGGTGCTTATTGATCGTTACCACAGGCCACTACATCTGACAGAAGCAGGCAGTTTTTTCTACGATAAAATAAGCACGATACTGACCGAGATTGATACTGTAACCAGTATGACTCAGCGCCTATCAGCACCCAGCAGCGTTTTAAATATAGGTTTTGTGCCCTCAGTACTATATGGCCTGTTGCCTGAAATCATTGCCACGCTTAAACAGTTCAGCCCTGATATCGACGTTAATTTAAAAGACATTAGCTCATATCAACAAATGGATGCCCTCAAGTCTGGTGAGATTGATGTTGGTTTTGGCCGATTTGCCCATCAAGACCCATGGATTCAGCAGATTCTGCTACGTCATGAACGCTATGTGGTGGCATTGCCAAAATCACATCCGCTTGCCAATGTACGTAAGCAACGCTTGATAAACCTAGCGAACAATCGCTTAATTTTATACCATCAAACACATTTGCCAGTATCGTCCACGGTGACGACAGAGACAGGGACCCAAGCGAACGATAAGCTGTCTACAAATAGAGTCAACCATGCTACTACTCATGAAGCAGCATCTAGCGAGCCTATTACTGAGCCTTTACTACATCTATTTGCCCAGTATGGCATCTCACCTTTTATGACTACGACAGTCAGTGATTTGCAGGTAGCATTGGGACTGGTCGCGGCAGGCGAAGGCATTACATTAGTGCCTGCCAGCTTGCAAACCGTACGTACGGAACAGATCAGCTACCAACGTTTGGTTCATGAAAATGTCACCTCCCCTATTTATTTACACACCCTCAAAGACTTTGTACATCCCAAAATACCTGACTTGCTCACAGCCATTTATCACGTCTACGAGCAGCGCGGCATCACTTATCGGCAGCAAAATTTTGTGTCACAGGCCTAAATGGGCAGATATCCGATGAATATTGTGTTATAAAGAACCGCCAAAAATAATTCATTTTAAATATTGATATTATTTTATAAGTATGCTAACTAACAAGAATAGCAATGCAAACAAATAGTAATAATAACTAGAATAATCATTCTCCTAGACAGTGTTGGTGTGATAAAGTCGATACGATGTAAATCGTTTTATATTTAGACGGTTTATAGGACGTTCTTTTCTGATCATTGGCAAGCTGACACAGGTAAGTGATAATTTGCTGTTTTAACCATTTCGAGGTATTCATGTCCACACAACAACTCAACAACCCAAGCGCCCCTGACGATAGCGTTGCCTCGCAACAAGAGGGCTTTAGCTGGCGCATCTTTGGCCCAGGCATTTTGATGGCAACTGCTGCCATTGGTGGTTCGCATTTGATTTCGTCAACACAGGCCGGTGCTATCTATGGCTGGCAACTGGCCATTATGATTGTATTGGCCAACGTGTTTAAGTATCCGTTTTTTCGCTTCGCAACTGACTACGTCTACGATACTGGCGAGAGTTTGATTGCAGGCTATGCCAAACGCTCAAAGGTATATCTTTGGGTATATTTTATTCTTTCTATCTTGTCAGCGGTTATTAGTACGGGTGCGGTTTCACTTATTGCTGCCGTAATTTTGGGCTTTATGTTGCCAGCCTCACTTGGTCTGTCGACAATGGCGTTATCTCTCATTATCGTCGCAGTCTCTTGGTTCTTTTTGATTGCAGGGCATTACAAGTTGCTCGATGGTGTGACTAAGTGGATTATGATTGCGCTTACCACGGCAACCGTTGCTGCAGTTATCATTGCTGCTGGCAAGCCAACCGTTATGGCAGTAGATTTTGTGGCGGCCTCTCCTTGGAATTTAGCCACGTTGGGCTTCATCGTAGCACTCATGGGCTGGATGCCAGCACCGCTAGAGTTTGCAGCGATTACCTCTATGTGGACCTCTGCCAAAGTCAAAGCAGATCACACCACGCATAGCCAGGGCTTGTTAGATTTTAACGTTGGCTATGCAGTTTCAGCGATATTGGCATTGTTTTTCTTATCGTTAGGTGTGTTTGTCCAGTACGGATCAGGACAAGAGATTGAGTTGGTCGGTGGTGCTTATATCAACCAGTTGATCAATATGTATACCGCAACCATTGGTGAATGGTCGAGATTGCTGGTCGCTTTCGTCGCCTTTATGTGTATGTTTGGCACGACCATCACCTGTGCTGATGGCTATGGACGCGCTAATGCTGAATGCTGGCGCCTACTAAAAGGCGAAAGCGAAATCAATAAAAAGCAGATCGCTTTTTGGACGACCTATGCTATCGGTGGCGGGCTAGTAATTATCACTTTCTTCACAGGACAACTAGGCGCTATGCTTAAGTTTGCCATGATATCGGCATTTGTCTCTGCACCTATCTTTGGTTGGTTGAATTATTCACTGGTCAAAAAACATAAGAAACTATCACCAGGTATGAATGCACTATCTATCGCAGGTTTGATATTCTTAGCAGGTTTTGCATTGTTGTTCTTAGCAAACCTAGCAGGTCTATTCTCTTAAACTAAGATTTATAGTCTGGCTCAAAAAAAAGCCCTAATAGCTTAGCTATTAGGGCTTTTTTGATGGTTAACTCTCAACAAAAGAGGAAATATAGGTCTAGTAATTGTAACTAAATGTAAAATACACACCATTATTCAATACGGTTATTTGAGCAATATGAATACTTATTCTAGTGGAACATCAATATAAACATAATGCTATTCATATTATGAATACTGTTAGATATTTTAATATGCATTTTTATTTTAGATAATTAATAGTTCTATCAGCAAGCTTTTTAGAGGTTAATAATTGGGTATAATCAGCTACAACAACTAGAATATTTTCCCTCCATGTAAGGACAATCACATGACTTTATCTTCAGCAGGCGCGCGCTTTCGCAGTGCCCTCACTCAAAAAAATGATAACAACCAACCATTACAGATTGCAGGTGCTATCAATGCTTATACAGCGATGATGGCCACTCAAGTCGGTCATCAAGCGTTGTATCTCTCTGGTGCTGGCGTGGCCAATGCCTCATTTGGTTTACCTGATCTCGGTATGACCAGCCTTGATAACGTACTAGAAGATGCTCGCCGTATCACCGACGCCGTTGACACACCGCTATTGGTTGATATCGATACTGGCTTTGGTGGCGCGTTTAACATCGCTCAAACTATCAGAAAAATGGAAAAAGCAGGTGTCGCGGCAGTACATATCGAAGACCAAGTGGCGCAAAAACGTTGTGGCCATCGCCCTAACAAAGAAATCGTTAGTATCTCAGAGATGGTTGATCGTCTAAAAGCGGCGTTGGACGCAAAAACTGACCCTGACTTTGTAGTGATGGCTCGTACAGATGCCCTATCAGTAGAAGGTTTGGACGCTGCTGTTGAACGTGCCGTCGCATTTCAAGAAGCGGGCGCAGATATGATCTTTGCAGAAGCGCTAACCGATATAGAGATGTATCGTAAGTTCACTGATGTACTCGATATTCCAGTACTGGCAAACATGACAGAGTTTGGTCAAACAGATCTATATACCACCGATCAGCTCTATAGTGTGGGCGTCGAGATGGTGCTGTATCCGCTATCAGCCTTCCGCGCCATGAACAAAGCGGCACTGAACGTTTATCAGCATTTATTAGATGATGGTACACAAGACAAAGTCGTCGATACCATGCAGACTCGCATGGAGCTATATGATTTCTTGAACTATCATGAGTTTGAGCAGACATTAGACAAGCTATTTGCTGGTAACAAGTAACTAGCGATTGGTTGTTAGCAACGCTGAGAAGATAAATTACCTCTGGGTGTTTTATCTTCTTAAAATTCGTATTCATTTGCCTTTAGGTTATTTATGTCATTGTTCACTTCCCATACAGCGCTTAAAGCAACACTACTCAGTAGTACACTTGCGGGACTACTACTCATCACTGGCTGTGATAAAACACCAGAAACCGTTGACGATACTGCCAGTGATACGAGCGAGACTGTGGTTAGCGAAAGCGAAGCTGCACCTTCAGAGACTGATGCTCAAAATGACTTGATTATGACGACGATTACGCTAGATACCGTCAACAGCCTATTGTTTGCACCAATTATCAATAGTGGTGCGCTCAGTGAAGAGCAAGTCAGCTGCCTTGAATCACGTGACAAAGACTTGGGTAAAGCGGAAGTCGATCGTTTTTATAAGAGTCAGTTTACCGATGCGGAGTTAAAAGAATTAGATGACTTTTATACGTCGGATGTAGGTAAAAAACTGCTTGCTTTTGGCAATGAGCAATTGCGCGTCATGAATGGCGAAGAAGTCGCAACGCCAATGGCTGACCCTACTCCAGAAGAAATGACTGAGATTCAGACATTTATGGAGTCACCACTGGGTGCCAAGTATATGAAGATCAATAATGCAGAAGGCGAAGGCAGCGCAATGGAAGTCTTAAATGGCCCCATTGAAGCTGAATTTGAGCGTTGTAAGGTCGATTTAGACGGTCCACAGCCTGAACAGCCTGCGTAACGCTAAACTGGCGCTATAGTCATTAACCAATAAATTTATTATCAGAAACATCGTTTTCACTCAAAAAAGCTACCAACAAAAGGAATGTAAACATGGCAGCACAAAAAGAACTTTCAGGCGCAGGTCTACGTGGACAAGTCGCTGGTAAAACCTCTCTATCTACCGTTGGCAAATCAGGCTCTGGTCTGACCTATCGCGGTTATGATGTATCAGAGCTGGCAGATAAATGTATTTTTGAAGAAGTGGCATATTTGCTGCTATATGGCAACTTGCCTACTCAAAGCGAGCTTGATGCTTATCAAGCCAAACTCAAAAGCCTTCGCGGCCTACCACAAGCATTAAAAGACGTACTTGAACGTATCCCAGCCGACGCGCATCCAATGGATGTGCTACGTACTGGCTGCTCTATGCTTGGCAACCTTGAGACCGAAACCGATTTTGCTCAGCAAAACGATCAAACTGACCGTATGCTAGCGGCCTTCCCATCGATTATCAATTATTGGTATCGTTTTACCCACGACAATGTACGTATCGAGACCGATACACATGATGCCACTATTGGTGGTCATTTCTTACATTTGCTCAAAGGCGAAAAACCAAACGAGCTGCACGAAAAAGTAATGAACGTCTCGCTTATTCTTTATGCAGAGCATGAGTTTAACGCGTCGACCTTTACCGCTCGTGTGTGTGCATCTACCTTGTCTGATATCCATTCTTGTATCACTGGTGCAATCGGTTCACTACGCGGTCCATTGCATGGCGGCGCGAATGAAGCGGCGATGGATATGATTGAAGGCTTTAGCTCACCTGATGAAGCTGAAGAAGAAATGATGGGTATGCTGGCTCGTAAAGACAAAATCATGGGCTTTGGTCATGCGATCTATAGCGAGTCAGATCCACGTAACGTCGTGATTAAAGGCTGGGCTGAGAAGCTAGCTGCTGATGTTGGTGATGAAGTGCTATACCCAGTATCGGTACGCTGTGAAGAAGTGATGTGGCGCGAGAAGAAGCTATTCTGTAATGCTGATTTCTTCCATGCTTCTGCCTATCACTTCATGGGTATTCCAACCAAGCTATTCACCCCTATCTTTGTCTGTTCACGTCTGACTGGTTGGGCAGCCCACGTGTTTGAGCAACGTGCCAATAACCGTATCATTCGCCCAAGTGCAGAATATACGGGTGAAGAGCTGCGTCCAGTACCAGAGATGAGTGCGCGTTAAGTTGATTTCTTTTAAGTAGCTATTGTTACGTACTTACTATCAGCTAGCATTGCCGTTAGCTGATACAACTATGATGATTGAGCCTTGTTATTTTTTTAGGCTTAATCATCATACGCTTATTACCATTTATATAAACCATGCCTTTTCAATATCGCTTCTTTAGCAAAGCCTACAAAAGCAAACGGTGATTTTGCTAAAGGAATGACTTTTTACCCCATATCAATGCTTAATTATTTATTAAAATTAGCCAACAGCCAAAGGTGACTTATGGACAACGCCCTAGTACAACCAATGAACGAACAATTCAAAAAGCCACTTCCCGGTACTGATCTTTATTACTTTGACACACGCGAGGCCGTCGAGAGCATCGAAGCAGGTGCCTATGACAAACTACCGTTCTGCTCAAAAGTATTGTGTGAAAACCTAGTACGTCGTTGCCCACCAGAAGATTTGACAGCAGCCCTAAAACAGCATATTGAAGGCAAGCAAGACCTCGATTTTCCTTGGTACCCTGCTCGCGTAGTCTGTCACGATATCTTGGGTCAGACGGCCTTCGTTGATTTGGCAGGTTTGCGTGATGCCATCGCTGAGCAAGGCGGTGACCCGTCCAAGGTAAACCCTATCGTACCCACTCAGCTTATCGTTGACCATTCATTGGCCGTTGAGCACGCAGGATTTGAAGACGATGCATTTGAGAAGAACCGTGCGATTGAAGAGCGCCGTAACGATGACCGTTTTCACTTTATCAACTGGTGTCAGTATGCTTTTGATAATGTAAACGTCGTACCGCCTGGTAACGGCATCATGCATCAGATTAACCTAGAGAAAATGTCACCTGTCGTACAGGTCGTGCACAATAAATCGGGTGAAGAAGTGGCGTTTGCCGATACATTGGTCGGTACTGACAGCCACACGCCGATGGTCGATGCACTAGGTGTGATCTCAATCGGTGTTGGCGGGCTTGAGGCCGAAAGCGTCATGCTAGGTAACCCATCATATATGCGCCTGCCTGATTACGTTGGTGTAAAATTAACAGGCAAACTGCAAAAAGGCATTACTGGTACGGATCTCGTACTGGCGATGACTGAGTTCTTACGTGATGCAGGCGTGGTCTCTACCTATATCGAATTCTTCGGTGACGGTGCACGCCAGCTAAGTGTCGGTGACCGCGCCTCTATCTCAAACATGACGCCTGAATATGGCGCAACTGCTGCGATGTTCTATATCGATGAGCAAACCATTGACTATCTGCGTCTGACGGGCCGCTCTGAGGAACAGATTAAACTGGTTGAGCAGTATGCCAAGCAAACGGGCCTGTGGGCTGACGGTATGGAAAAAGCCGAATACGCACGCGTCCTTGAGTTTGATTTGTCATCAGTTGGTCGTAACATGGCAGGCCCATCGCGTCCCCATGCGCGTGTATCTACCGATGATTTGGTGGCCAAAGGCATCGCCCACGCGCCTGATCAAAAGCTACCTGAACCAAAAGACGGTCTGATGCCGGATGGCGCGGTTATTATCGCTGCTATTACCAGCTGTACCAATACATCAAACCCTCGCAACATGGTGGCCGCAGGTCTTGTCGCTCGTAACGCCAATGCCAAGGGACTATTACGCAAGCCTTGGGTAAAATCGTCACTCGCACCCGGATCAAAAACGGTCAAGATGTACTTAGAAGAAGCAGGCCTGATGCCAGAGTTGCAAGAGATTGGCTTTGACGTGGTCGGCTTTGCCTGTACGACGTGTAACGGTATGAGTGGCGCACTAGACCCTGATATCGAAAAAGAAATCATCGATAACGACTTATTTACCACGGCAGTACTGTCTGGTAACCGTAATTTTGACGGTCGTATCCATCCGTATGCTAAGCAAGCATTTTTGGCATCACCGCCGCTTGTTATTGCGTATGCCATCGCCGGTAATATTCGCTTTGATATCGAAAAAGACTCATTGGGTAAAGACCAAGACGGCAATGACGTGTATCTAAAAGACATCTGGTTTGATGATGAAGAAGTGGATGCCATCGTTGCGGCGGCTGTTAAGCCTGAGCAGTTCAATTCTGTATATATTCCTATGTTTGATGAAGCTAAAAAAGACACAGGCAAGGCATTAAGCCCACTATACGACTGGCGCGAAATGACCACTTATATCCGCCGTCCGCCGTATTGGGAAGGCAAAATGGCTAAGAAAAATAAACTGACAGGCCTACGCCCGCTTGCAGTCCTTGGTGATAACATCACAACCGACCATATGTCACCTTCAAATGCTATTCTTGGCTCATCAGCAGCTGGCGAGTATCTCGATACTATGGGCTTGCCTGCTGAGGACTATAACTCATACGCAACCCATCGCGGCGACCATTTAACCGCGCAACGTGCCACCTTTGCCAACCCTAAGCTATTGAACGAAATGGTACGCGATGAAGATGGCGAAGTTGTCCAAGGCTCACTGGCGCGCGTCGAACCAGAAGGTCAAGTCATGCGCATGTGGGAAGCGATTGAGACCTACATGAACCGTGAGCAGCCGCTTATCATCATCGCAGGTGATGGTTATGGTCAAGGCTCAAGCCGTGACTGGGCTGCCAAAGGCGTCCGTCTCGCTGGCGTAGAAGCTGTCGTTGCTGAGGACTTTGAGCGTATTCATCGTCAAAATTTAGTGGGCATGGGTGCGCTGCCTTTACAGTTTGAGGAAGGAGTGACTCGTCATACGCTAAATATCGATGGTACGGAAACCTTTGATGTCACAGGTGAAGTCTCGGCTGGCGGGTTGATGACTCTAGTGATTCATCGTGCCGATGGTAGCAACACTGAGACACCTATTATCTGCCGATTAGATACGGCTGATGAAGTAAAAATGTACAATGCTGGCGGTATGCTACAACGCTTTGCTAAAGAGTTTATCGAAGGTACGTTAGATATCGTCTAAGGCTATGCTGTAGGTTTTAGTGTGATAAGCAATAAAGTATAAAAGTTGCCGATGTTGTATAACTTCATATGACATCGGCTTTTATTTGCTTTTGCGTTCTATACACTGAGTTTTGTGACTTATTCCTAAGTACTAGATAGTAGCTAAATATTGAGTTTACTTAACCAATGGCGTAATATGTACTATATATTGTACAAGTTATGCAGAATATCATGAAAGGAGTAAGCCATGAGAGTCGTTAGTTTTTCAGAAGCCAGAAAGCATTTAAAGTCTGTCCTAGATACGGTAAATGATGATGCCAACGCCACTATCGTGACCCGCCGTGACGCTGATGATGCCGTTGTGATGTCACTTGATTATTACAATAGCCTGATGGAAACCGTCTATCTACTAAAATCTCCTGCCAATGCAGCGCACTTAGCGGACTCTATTGCCCAGTACAAAGCTGGCAAGACTGCTACGCGTGAGCTAATAGATACGGTAGAAGATAGTGATAAAGGTGATGGTAGCAGCGATAATAATGAGCATACGGATGGCGACATTGAAAGTGCTTGAACTCAAAGGCTTCAATCAATGCAAAGGGTCTAACAATGAGTGAACAACTAGCATGGACAGATGCTGCGTGGAAAGACTATCTGTACTGGCAAACACAAGATAAGAAGACACTCAAACGTATTAACAAACTCATCACCGAATGTAAGCGTAATCCGTTTGAAGGCATTGGCAAGCCTGAACCCCTAAAAGAAAATCTATCTGGATTTTGGTCAAGACGCATCGATGACGCCAATCGGTTGGTATATGCCGTCGATGATAACTATCTAACGATTATCTCTTGTCGCTATCATTATTAACGAGCACTCTTAATCATGCATGTTTACTTGCTGATGGCAGTATACCCAATCTTATAACAATATAAAAAGGACTTAATACAGTGGCCCAAACCAATTCTAAATCAACACCCTCTTTCACCCCACAAATCTCAATCCCCGCCACCTATATGCGCGGTGGTACCTCAAAAGGCACGTTTTTTAAACTATCTGATTTACCTGAGCGTTGCCAAGTCGCTGGCGAATCACGTGATAACTTCCTATTACGTGTCATCGGTAGTCCAGATCCTTACGGCAAGCAAATCGATGGCTTAGGTAATGGTAGCTCTAGTACGTCAAAAACGGTTATTCTATCGGCCTCTGATAAATCAGATCACGATGTGAATTATCTGTTCGGACAAGTTAATATTGCCAAGCCTATGATTGATTGGGCGGGTAACTGTGGCAACTTAACCGCGGCCGTCGGTGCCTGTGCCATTAATATGGGACTGGTTGATGCTGACAAGATCAGTAACAGTATCAATGACAATGCAGATAGCGGTATTTGTGAAGTACGCATTTGGCAAGAGAATATCGGTAAGACGATTATTGCCCATGTACCAGTCTATTTAGATGCACAAAACAAAGTACAAGTTCAAGAGACGGGCGATTTTGAATTAGACGGTGTAACCTTCCCAGCGGCGGAAGTCAAAATTGAGTTTATCGATCCTGTAGATGCCACTAGCGACATGTTCCCTACTGGTAACTTAGTCGATGACTTCGATGTGTCAGGCTGCGGTCTAGAGGCTGATAGCATCAAAGCGACCTTTATTAGTGCAGGTATCCCAACCATCTTTATGAAAGCAGAAGATTTAGGTTTTACCGGTACTGAATTACAAGGCCACATCAATAGCGACAGCGAGCTACTTACCAAGCTTGAGAAAATCCGTGCCGCAGGCGGCGTAGCGATGGGTTTGTTTAAAGACGTGAGCGAGGCACAGACCAGCCAACATATTCCTAAAATCGCTTGGGTAGATGCAGCACAGAGCTATACGGCCTCTAGTGGTAAATCGGTCGGGGCTGGCGAGATTGATTTGGTCGTACGTGCCATGAGCATGGGGCAATTGCATCACGCCATGATGGGTACAGCAGCCGTCGCTATTGCCGCTGCGGCAACCACACAAGGTACGCTTGTTAACAAGGCTGCTGGCGGTGGTGAGCTTAATGAAGTACGTTTTGGCCACCCATCAGGCACATTGCTCGTCGGTGGTAAGACTGAACTGGTCGATGGGCGCTGGCAAGCCAAAAAAGTGTCGATGAGCCGCTCAGCAAGGCGTATCATGGTGGGTGAAGTTTTTGTGCCAGCGGATGCGTTTTAAGCGTAGCCATGGCGTATTTTAATTTGCGATAGAGTTCTATGCCAACATCTCCCCAGCCACGCCGTGTGCAATTAGATAAAAAACCTCCAGTCGAAAAGAAAGAACGGCGGGCACTGCTGTGGGATATCTTAAAAAAACTGGCGGTATTTGCTAAACCTTATCGTCTGCTTATTATCGCCACCTTAGCACTGACCGCCCTAGGCTCCTTTACCGCACAGGTCAATGCGTTTGTACTGCGTTATACCGTTGATACGTTAACCGAAATTGCCGCGCTTACTGATCCATGGCAGGCAGGTCTGCGCATGCTAGGGATTATTAGCGCGGTCTTGCTAACTAAAGAGATCCTGTCGATATTTATCTCTTTTGGTCAGCGTTTTTTTGGTGAAAAGATTCGTATCAACTTATCTCGTGACTTGTCCCAAAAAATCATTGAGCGCATCCTTACTTACCGGATGGCGTTTTATACCAGTAGTGAAAACGACAGTGGTAAATTGCAAACCCGTATTGATTATGGAGTCAGCAGTCTTACCAGCCTTGTGCAAAACTTCTTTATCGATATGCTACCGCTATTTGCCAATGCTATTGTGGCACTTATCATCATGTTTTCGACCAATTTTTGGGTTGGCATGGTCGGTCTTATTATCATACCCATTTACTTTTTTATCAGTCAAAAGCAAGCACACCGTCTGCAAGGGTTTCGTCGGCAAATGCGCGGGTTTCGAGAAGCCAAAAGCGGTTTGGTGATCTCTTTGATTAATTCAATCAGCGTGGTGAAATCCTTTGTCCGTGAATCTATCGAGGCTGAGAAACACTTAGCCATTCAAAAGGAAATGACCGACAACCAATTGCGCATTCGTAGTATTGGCTTTATTTATGATGCCATCAAAACCTTTATTGAGCAGATTGGTGTGGTGGTTATCATCCTTCTCACCGCTTATTTTGTGCTACAAGGTGAGATGACCATTGGCATGATTTTGTTTCATGTCATGCTGTTTCAAAATGTCGCCGCCCCTATCCGTCAATTACACCGCATCTACGATCAGATAAATAATGCATTGACCTATGCCGAAGGTTTTTTTGATATTTTAGAAGATGATAAACAAGTCGAAAACATCGACGGCATCAGTAGCAACAATCTAAAGGGTCATATCGAGCTTAAAGATGTCGATTTTACCTATCCTAATGGTACGCAAGCGCTAAAAAACGTCAGCTTTACCATCAAGCCCAATCGTATCACCGCGTTGGTTGGCCTTTCTGGCGCAGGAAAGAGCACGATTATCAATCTATTGGACAAGTTCTATGCCCCAGATGCTGGCACGATTTGCCTAGATGGGCATGATTTGGCTGACTGTGATACCCATGAATTGCGTCAGCGCATCGGCCTAGTCCTACAGAGTAATCATATTTTTTCGGGTACGATCAGTGAAAACATCCGTTATGGCGATATGAATGCTAGCGAAGATGACATCATCGTGGCTGCAAAAAAAGCCTCTATCCACGAGCAGATTATAGGGTTAGCTGATGGCTATGAGAGCACTGCTAAGTCCTTATCAGGCGGTCAACAGCAGCGTATTGCGCTGGCAAGGATGTTTTTAAAAGACCCACCTATTGTATTTTTGGACGAGCCGACAGCCAGTCTAGACGCCATCGCCAGTCAGCAGGTCAAAAAAAGCCTAGATCTGATCAAAAAAGACCGTACCGTCATTATGGTCTCGCACAATATCGCCCAAATTATCGATGCCGACGATCTCGTGGTGATAGAAAATGGCGAAGTGGTTGAGACAGGTACACATGAGGTACTTTATGCTCAACGCGGCAAATACTTTGAAATCTTTAGCGCTATGTCTGATAGCCTAAACCTAGACAAAATCAGCCAGACCCTAAACGGTTAGGAATGGTTAATGCCTGTCTAAATCGTTATAATGCCAATCTTTTACTGCCTATTGCCAGAAGCTAGCCCACTATGACTTGTGAATTTTCTTTAAAAACCTTTGACGAGCTGACCTCAGTTGATCTTTATCATATTTTAAAGGCGCGCTCGCAAGTGTTTGTCGTCGAACAAAACTGTGCCTATCAAGATATGGATGAAGTGGATTTTGATTGCTTGCACCTAATCGCTCATCAAAATGCAGCATTGGTTGGCTATTGTCGTATCATTCCACCTGAGTTTAATAAGCTAAAATCCAATCTATCAGTAGCTGATCCTGCCATTAAGACCAACCACACCGCGATGCCAGCCATCGGTAGAGTGCTTGTGCTATCAGAGCATAGAGGTGATGGTCTGGCACGGCAGATGATGAATCAGGCTATTGCACAGTGCCGCAAAAAGTATGGTAAAAAGCGCCCGATTATTATCTCGGCACAGGTTTACTTGCTTAGCTTTTACGAGTCGTTAGGTTTTGTACCTGAAGGCGAGCACTACCTCGAGGACAATATCGAGCATGTAAAAATGGTGCTATACGTTGCTAAGAAAAACAAAATCAAAAAAGAGAGCACGGACACTGCGTCAACCACGACCAAAGTGTTAAGTTTCCTGCTGTTTATCATGGCCGCTTTGTTTGTTTTAGGTCTGTTGTACTTAATGATTTAGACCGCTTGTGAGGTCTTAATTCTTAACATAATTCAAATTGGTTGTTCCATATTGAGTATGCTACTTTTAAATGATGATTCCTTTAAAAGGATGGCTGAGCCAATCAGCTCAGTCTCAGTCAAGGAAGTAGTACACTCAGGATGAGGAACCAACCATGTCAAATACTAACTCAGACACAACCAGTGCGACGGTAGAGAGCAACGTCCGTCCAGCATACGACGATGAAATTCAAAAAATTGCCGATTACGTTCTCAACTATTCAATAGACGAGCAGTCCCCAAACCCTACTGATGCGTGGAATACTGCGCGCCACTGTCTGATGGACACACTTGGCTGCGGTCTATTGGCGCTGCGTTTCCCCGAGTGCACCAAGCACTTAGGGCCTGATTGTCCCGATCAAATAACGCCGCATGGCGCTCGCGTCCCTGGCACCTCCTATAGACTAGACCCCATCAAGGCCGCTTTTGACATTGGCTGTATGGTGCGCTGGCTTGACTATAACGATACGTGGCTTGCCGCCGAATGGGGCCATCCTTCTGATAATCTAGGTGGTATCTTGGCAGTCGCCGACTATATTAGTCAGAAAAGTATCAGCCAAGGACAAGCACCACTGACCATGAGAGCAGTGCTTGAAGCCATGATCATGGCGCATGAAATTCAAGGTGTACTGGCACTAGAAAACTCATTCAACCGTGTGGGGCTCGATCATGTTTTTTTGGTCAAGTTAGCATCAACAGCAGTCGTTGCAAAAATTTATCAGCTGCCACGTGAGCGCATCATGGCAGCCATCTCACAAGCCATCATCGATGGTCAGGCACTACGCACCTATCGTCATGCACCTAATGCGGGCAGCCGAAAATCTTGGGCAGCAGGCGATGCGACCAGTCGTGCGGTACGTCTGGTCGATATAACGGCGCGTGGTGAAATGGGTATCCCTGGCGCATTAACTGCACCGCAGTGGGGGTTTTATGATGTGCTATTTAGCCATACCAACAAGGATCTAGCAACCAAGCCTGAAGACGATCGTCGCTTTAAATTCCAGCGAGATTTTGGTAGTTACGTGATGGAAAACATCTTATTTAAAATAAGCTTTCCTGCTGAGTTTCATGCTCAGACCGCTTGTGAAGCCGCGGTGATTCTACACCCACACATCGAAGACAGAATCGACGATATCGACAAAATCGTTCTAACCACACATGACTCAGCGATTCGCATCATTTCTAAAGAAGGCACGCTTGACAATCCAGCCGATCGTGACCACTGTTTGCAGTATATGGTGGCTGTCCCACTATTGACAGGCGATCTGATGGCAGAGAACTATGAAGACGACTATCACGAACAGCATTTGTCAATCGATGAGCTGCGCAGCAAGATGGTGGTAGAAGAAAACGCGCAGTATTCAAAAGATTACCATGACCCAAGTAAGCGTTCTATTGCCAATGCCATTCAAATATTTTTTACAGATGGTAGCAGTACAGAAAAAGTGGCTGTTGAATATCCTATCGGCCACAAACGCCGCCGAGCTGAGGGCATCCCTGTACTGGAAGCAAAGTTCCGCGCCAGTCTGGCCACGCGCTTTATCGAAAGTCGTTGTCAGCAGATTATTGAGCTATGCGACGATCAAGAAAGACTAGAACAAACACCCGTTAATGAGTTTATGGCGCTGTTTGAAGCGTATTAAATTGATGGCTTAACAGTACGCTAGCGTCAGCTTAACGGCTACCAAGGTATCGACTCTCCAGCCCAATCGACAAAACTGCCTGACTGGGTAGCAGTCATACCTGAGAGCACTTCCAATAAGCACTCCGCGCTATACGCTGGCGAGAATAAATGCCCTTCAGCGACATTGCCTTGAAATGGTGCAGACAACTGAGTGTTTACGGTGCCTGGTTGCATAACGACCACACACACATTTTTAAGTGATCTGCCCCATTCGATACTCAGGTTTTTCATGCCCATATTGAGCGCCGCCTTACTCATTCTATAGCTATACCAGCCGCCTAGCCGATTGTCAGTGATACTACCGACGCGGGCTGATACGGTAGCAAAAACGGCAGGATGATTGACGCTTCGATTAGCCTTGGCAAGCAACGGTTTGATGTGTTTGGCTATCAGCAAACTTGCTAGGGCATTGATTTGCATATTTTGTAAAAAGAACTCCGTGTCCATCTGTCGCAAGGCCTTTTCTGGCTGCGCGGTCTCTGTATGCAATAACCCTACGCAGTTGATTACCCAATCCACATGACCGACCGTCTGTTTGATGGTATCGGCAGCTTTTTTAATGCTGTCCTCATCACTGACATTCATTTGCAGCCAGTGCAGGTTTTCTGCTTCAATATTCGGCTCATTTCGATGATGAGTAGCAAATACTTGTGTGCGATGGCTTTGATTAGATTGACTGTCCGTTTGACTCACAGTCGTTTTTTGTATTAGCTGCTGCACCATGGCCTGACCAATACCACCTGTACCACCGACAATCAGGTAAGTTTTGTCATTCATGTGATACTTTTCCTTGTTTATAAGTCTTTATTTATTTTGGCTGATTTTATGAGGGTTTGCTATAGTCAATATACGCTACAATAATTGCTAGCGATTAAACCGACGTTTTATTGTATTTTATTTTTATATTGATGTTTTTATACGGATATCAGCGCCTTATGCTATCACCTCAAGACCAATTGACCGAACTAGTACGTGCCTTAGAGCGCGATCAGCATGTATTTGCTACTGACCCGTTACTTATCACTGAAAAACTACAGGGTGAGGATGGTGCACCTATCCAAAAACTGCACAGACGTGCATCCCGTATCGATAGCAATGGGATGCTCGCTCGGGTACTTGGTAAAATTGATGGTCGCATAAAAGGCATTATGATTGTCATGAGTGTGGTGTGGTGCTTATCAGGATTTTTAGGATTATTTACCCTTTTACAGTCCAACGTCGTGAATTTCTTTTATGTACTGGTCTGCTTGCTTGGATTCCACACTATTATGCTTGGCGGATGGCTTGTCATGACACTCATCAATCGAGACCAACAAGCGCCCAGTTGGTTTGCCAGCTTTGTCAGTCCAAGCTACCTTATACGCGGTAAGGACGACGTGACCAAGGCGGCCGTCGATCTGTATGAGCGGCAGTTGCAGCATAGCGGTATGCGCTGGTATTTGGGCAGATTTAGCCATCAGTTGTGGCTTGCAACATTGACGGGTATGCTGCTTGCGATTATATTTTTGTTGATTGTGCGCCAGTATAGCTTTAGCTGGGAGTCGACCCTACTCTCTAATCAGGCACTAGTAAGCTTGACTCAAATCCTCGGCTGGCTGCCCAGTATGGTTGGGTTCGATGTGCCGGATAGTACCGCCATCGCACAAAGCCGCCTTGTGACAGACGCCATGCCACTGTCTGTCGCACGGCAATGGGCAGGCTTATTAGTGGGTAGTTTGCTTATGTACGGTATTGTGCCGCGCGCAATCGCATGGGCATTTTGTGCCTTGATGTTCCGCCGCAAAAAAATGCGTTTAGACATCAAGCAGCCGTATTATCAAAAAATCCTAAACTTTTGGCAGCGGCACGTGGTGGATGCTGATGACTTTACAGAAGCACCAGTCCCTATCGCCCCAAAAGCGACGGTCAGTGCGGGCAAGAAATTAGTTGCTCTCCTTGAATACCCTGCAAATCAGGACAAATGGTGGCAGTCAGGGCTTGATGACAGCCATCATGGTTTTGGACAATCAAGCGAAGTTGAGGATTTTGGCATCGTCGATGACCGTGATGATATGGCACGGCTCAAAAATTACTTAGATGCGCATCCTGTACAGGTCTTGCTTGGGATTCATAGCAATGCATTGCCAGACCGCGGTACGCTACGTAAACTTGATCAAATCGCTGCTCACGCCAAAGATGGGCTTATCGTACAACTGCTAGGTAATAAAAGCGTTTCTACAGGATTGACTAACGCACGTACCGATGATGAGCCATTAGACAAACAAGCGGTTCGTTATCAGCAGTGGCAAACGGCGCTCTCTGCACGAAAAATTGGCTTAGTTGATATAGCTACTTAACACATTTTAATTTTTAATCTGTTACTCAAGTATGAACTTATCATTATGACTCGCATGATATACAATAAATAAATATTATAGGTCTATCACCTTAAGCAGGTCTAAAGACTTATTGATATAAAAGTTGTTAAGATACGTTTTAATGGCTGTGACGTCATATCAAGATGACAAGGATGTTTTATAGTGGCTAGGAGCCCAAGATGGCAGTAGATATCTCTTTAGACAGCCCCCTTATGACCCTAGGTCAATATGGTCAACTATTGGATGGTTACAAAGAGGCATTAAACCAAAGTATCTTAACGGCTGCGCCAGAGTCATGGCAGCCAATGCTAGAGAGCATTCTACCTGCGTATTGGCAAGAGTGGCTGCTACCGCTGGCTGGCGGTCCATTTTTCTTGTTATTTTTGGCAGAATGGCTCTATCAGTCCAAGCGCGGCAATAGTAAAAGCTTTAGTTGGCGCCGTGCGATGACCAATTTTAGTTTGGGCGGCTCTTATCTAGGGTTTGAATTGATTGTCCAAGCGCTTATCGTCATACCTACCTGCTTATGGTTATATCAATATCGCCTATTTACTATTGAGGTGACATGGCTTACCGCCATCCCTATATTCGTCGCGGTTGAGTTTAGCTATTATTGGTTCCATCGTGCGTCACACCGTATGAATTGGTTTTGGTCAGCGCATGTCGTGCATCATTCAGATGACCATATGAATCTGTCCACCGCCATGCGCCAAAGCCTACTGTACTCAGTGACGGGATGGTGGTTATTCTTTGTCCCGCTGATGATGTTGGGCGTACATCCAGTTTGGGTGTTTTTCTTTTATGCGTTAGATTTGATTTATCAATTCTTTATTCATACCGAAACCGTAGGAAAATTTCCAAAATGGGTTGAGTATGTCTTTGATACCCCATCCAATCACCGTGCCCATCATGGCACCAATAACGAATATATTGACCAAAATTACGGCGGCGTTCTCATTATTTTTGATCGCTGGTTCGGCACTTATGTAGAAGAAGATACGGTCAATAACCCCGTCAAATATGGTGCCGTTGGTGAAACCAGCCACGACAATATTGTTAGCCTGATATTTGGCGTCTTTTACCGTATGTGGCAGCGCTTTTTTCATGCCAAAGGATTTAAGAAAAAGCTCAAGGTACTGCTGCGTCCACCAAGTGCTGTTTAATATAGTCAATTCTCTATAAATTGGATACGGTGTCAGGCTTGCTTAGCCTACTACTTGTAGTGCTTTCATTCGGCTGCCTTGTATCCAAGTTATCCAAAGTATATTGAACCGACTATATCATGATCAAAAATGCGTAGATTACGATCTATGATATGGACAATACGCATTCATAATCGATACCCAATCAGATTTGTTTTACAATAAATGGCTACTGTGTGTTTCTGCCATAAATAAATATAAGACGCTACTATACTATGAATAACGACAATAAAAATGATCATGAGAAGAACAAGCCTGTGGGACTCTTTGCGGACAAAGCTTATGAGACGACCCCTGATGTTTCAAGCACTCCTTCAGACAATACATCAAAATACACAGTAGCTCAGTCAATAGCTACTCAGGATAATCAACCTGTATCAACCGAAGCATCAGCAACGACAGCACCAGCGTCAAAGATGACAAAGAAAACGATTGCCAGTGGTGAACCGCTTAAATTGGCGGTCGTCGGTCATACTAATACGGGCAAAACCTCTATATTACGCACGTTATTGCGAGACGTATATTTTGGTGAAGTCAAAAACGAAGCTGCAACCACACGTCACGTCGAGCAAGCACAGCTGACAGACAGCCGAACTGGTGAGGTGCTGGTAGCGCTATACGATACACCTGGTCTGGAAGATGCTTCAGGGCTTATGGACTGGCTAGAGGATAATACTGCTAGTCGCCGTGATGGTATTGAGCGCTTACAACAGTTTTTAGCAGCGGATGTTGCTCAAGGTGCAGACAGTTATGACTTGCCCTATGATTATAGCCAAGAAGCCAAAGTCATTCGTCAGCTGCTGACAAGTGATATGGCCATTTACGTGGTAGATGCTCGTGAGCCTGTATTGGGTAAATATAAAGATGAGCTAGCGATTTTGTCTTGGGCTGCTATCCCCGTGATGCCTGTTTTTAATTTTACAGACAGCCAGAATGCCAATATCGATGACTGGCAGACTATGCTGGCAAGACGCAATCTGCATATTTCAACGCGTTTCGATTCGGTCGCGTTTGAGTTTGAAGATGAGATGCGCCTATGGAAAAACCTAGCCACTATGCTCACCCACTCTGAGATGCTTGAGCAGTTGATGCAACGTCGAACGGAAGACTGGGCTCAGCTGTATGATGAGGCCAATATCATTATCGCTGATTTTTTATTGAATGTTGCTGCCTTTGTGCGCGAGATCAATGAAGATGACGACCCACTTCCTGTACTACAGCAAATGCAAGAAGCGGTCAGGCAAAGTGAGCGTGCGATGCAGCATAACTTACTTAACCTTTATAAGTTTTATGACAATGCCGTCGCAGCAACACCGCTTGAACTACAAGCCTATCAACAAGACCCTTTCGACCCTGAACTTCTCAAAAGCTACGGCATTCGTACCACTTCTGGTGCAGCAGCAGGTGCGCTTCTAGGACTAGGTATCGATGCAGCAGCCCTAGGTACGACACTGGGATTGGGTGCCGCAATAGGTGGGATCGCAGGAGGGTTGCTATCGAATACCAGCAGTATTGCCGATAGGATTACTGGGGTAAAACGCTTATATATCGATCCTGCTACGTTGACGCTATTAGCCACGCGAGCATTAGACTTACTTACGGCATTACGTCATCGTGGTCATGCTGCTACAGATGCCACTCAGTTATTGTATAAGGGCAGTAGTCTTGGAACGTCGTTAACTGACGACAGTGACCATGCAGATGAGGACAATAATCCAATTACGGTATGGCCAGCACACAAACTACCAAGTGAGCTCAAAAAAGCTCGAGGTAAACCGCAATGGTCATCGCTCAGCAGTGGTAAATCCGAACAAGCTCAGTTATTACGCACAGACATGGCATGGTCACTGTCAGGTAAACTACAGTTGTATAAGCATGAGTCATAAATCACTAGTTAACTATCTATGCACCCTGTGCACTTAACAACGCACTCAATGCATCAGTACCACGTACATCTGTCTGTTGCAAGTAAATCGGATACAGCGGGTACTTAGTAAAGCTTTGTTCGATATCCTGCAGCAGATGCTGCTGACGCTCAGCGCGGCGGCGCCAAAACTCATCCGACTGCGTTGTTGATATCAATTGATTGATGACGATTGCTGCTGGCATGAGCTTACTATCTTCCAATTGCTCGATAGCGCGCTTGGTCTCAGCCAATGGTAAGACGTCAGCGGTCATCACCAACACAATCGCTGTTTGTGTACGGTCATGTAATAGTAACCCTGCTTGGCGGAACAATTGCTTGCGCTTTTCTAATACGGATACAGCTTGCTCCCAGCGATCTGATTTTTTTGCTGCAAATGGATTGGCCACGTCGTTCTTTTGCGTGCTCTGTTTTTGATTGTGACTGTCCAAATGCGTCGCCACCGAACGTAGTTTGGCCTGTCGTCGCTGCTGTGCAAGCAGCCCATCCGTCCACGCCCCCATCATTTCTGGTAATACCAATAATCGCAAAGTATGACCTGTCGGTGCGGTATCAAAGATGATGTGTTCATACCCAGCATCTGCCGCTTCGACTAAATGGTGACACATGGATTCGAGCATCGCGGCTTCTTGAGCGCCAGGTGCCGACTTAGATAGCCTCAGATGCTCACGAATTTTTGGCATCATATCTGGGTTGGCATAAGCTTTAATCGTACGTTCGACTTGAGTAAAATGTTCATCGACAATTACGTCAGGATTTAACTCAATCGCATCTAGATAAGGTGATATCACCGTTTTCTCATTATTGAGTCGTATATTCAATACATCGCCCAAACTATGTGCCGGATCGGTTGAGACAATTAAGGTTTTTTGCTGCTGGCTTGCATAGTAGCTGGCTAGAGCTGCTGCTGTGGTGGTCTTCCCTACACCACCTTTGCCGCCGATAAATATAATCGGTTGCGCCTCTAACTGCTCTACCAATCCATGTAAAGGGTGTAATGCCATATTGTTATCTCGTATTTTGTCTCATTATCTAATAAATGCTTAGCTACTTTTTTATATAGTCAATCCACTACTGTTAGCAGCAGCCGACGTGGTCAAATGGACATCTATCCATTCCCATACGTGTATGCCACTCATGAAAGTTCTCTAAAAATAGAGGTTGCAACTCTAATGTATAAAAGCTGGCGGGATTATCAATACCCAAGCTCTCAGCAAACATGAGTAACATAAAAAAATCTTCTTCATCACGTGCCGCGCGTGCCATCGTCTGACGATAAGGCGCATGATAAAACTCATTTAGTCCACTCTTAAACCGTTGCCACCATGGTTGAGTGTCCTCTAATGGTTGAACATTTTCTATATTATTTGATGTGTTTTCATTTTCCATAATGTACTCATATTTTACTTAATTCTTATGATCTATCATGCCTATATGATACAAAAAACGCCAGCAATTGCTGCTAGCGTTTTTTATTAAACAGATACTTAATATGGGTTAATGTTTAAACCTCACCGCTTTTACCTTTATGTAGTGACCACTCTTTGCGTAGTACAGACAAGCTCTCAAACGTCACTAAAATAGTTGCGATTAAGATAATAATATCCATAATAATAAGTAGCCAATTACCATCAGTAAAGAAGGTTTTGAGCTGAATCAATAGTGCAAAGACAGTCATAACCAACAAGAACGACAATGGTGCTAAGGTGTACCAAACTGGCTTGCCCTTACGTAACAAGATAATGGTAACGATCATCAAGGTTAAAGCAGCCATTAACTGGTTAGTTGTACCAAATAGTGGCCAAATAATCATACCGCCCGCGCCATCGATACCACCAGCACCGAACGCTAATAACAAACAGCTTCCGACAGCAAGTAACGTTGCAACGACACTCTTATTCAATACGGGTAAATTATAAAATTCACCAAATTCTTGGAAGATATAACGTTGTAAACGTACGCCAGTATCCATCGTCGTACCAGCAAACAATGCAGCCATTACTGTAAGCATGGTCTGTGATAGCACCATATCGATACCAACGCCTGCATTCAAGATGGTCGCACCGCCGTCAATGAAAGCACCGATAGAGCCATCACCAAACTTTTGATAGACCGCTTGCCAATCACCAAGAGTCGCAAAACCTGCGGTTGCTGCAAGGATTGCCCCAAGTGCTAGCATACCCTCGCCCAATGCACCAAAGTAACCAACGAAACGAACGTCTTCTTCTTTATCAATTTGCTTAGAAGTAGTCCCTGTGGCGACCAAACCATGGAATCCTGATATGGCACCACAAGCAATTGTCACAAACAACAATGGCAGCAGTGACGGTGTATCGGCTGGTAATGCAGTGTTAACGGCTGGCGCGACAATATTAGGCGTGCCGATAAAAATAGCAGCATATAGTAGAATCAAACCGACAAATAACTGTAAGCCATTAATATAATCGCGAGGTTGAAGTAGCATCCATACAGGCAACAACGACGCAATCGCCGCATAGGCGAACAAGATCAAGATCCATACCGCGTTATCAGGCAAACCCATAACGGTCTCAGGTAACACAATCGGGAACATAGGGCCGAGATAGATAAGCCCGTACAAGGCAGTTACCCCGATAATGGACACCCAGACCAAATTCATGTTGTAGCGATAGATACACTGCCCGATGATAAAGGCAACCACTAAGGCACCCCAAACTGGCAATACCGCAGATGGCGTCTTGATCATCATATTGGCGATAGCTACGCCAAATACAGCATTGACCATCAGTAGTAATAAGAAGATAACAACCATCATCAAGCTGCGAACACGTGTGCCCATGACAGTACCAGCAATAGAGCCAATCGACTGACCTCTATTACGCATACTTGCCCAAATAGCAGACATATCATGTACGCCAGCCATAAAGATAGTACCTACCACTACCCAAATAATGGCAGGCACCCAGCCCCAAATAACCGCAATAGCAGGACCGATAATTGGTGCAGCCCCTGCTACTGACGTAAAGTGATGCCCCCACAATACATACTTATTGGTGGGAACATAATCGATCCCATCTTTCATTGTATGTGCGGGTGTAGGACGGCTGTTGTCCAATGCTAAAATTTTGGTGGCGATAAATTTTGAATAAAACACGTAGCCGCAGAGCATAGCGGCAACGGCGAATAGTAGTACAATAGCACTATTCATCTCATCTCTCCCTAGACAAGTAGTCAATAGCCTTATAAGTTCAAGCTTTTTGAATTAAAATATGAAAAATATGCTAAATTAGTGTGCGATGAGTGACTCAGCTCATCTATCGTTTAGTTAAATTCTAGCAATTTGCAAAATTATTACCAATCAACAAAGTCATTTATCTTACAACTAGGGCATGTCACTAATCAGCATTTGGTTTGATGAGCCTGAGACTAAAACTTTGTTTGAATAATAACCGATTTGGTGATAAATGTAACGCAAGTAAGACATAAAAAACAACAAATAAAGGAAGTGCAATGGCACATTATTTTGGATTCGTACCCTCAGATAAACTAAAAGCTTTAATCAGTGAGGCCGAACAAGTCGTTGCTTCAAATGAGAATGTAGAGTACTACCCTTATCGCGATGCTCTTACGCATCAGACAGCGCGCGATCTTACTGATAATTTATTGGTTGGTTTGGTAGAGATTATTCCGAACCCTGAGCGCCAAGCCTCTATGCGTAAAATTGTTGGAACGATTGAACGCGCGACAGATACTTTGCTCAATATCTTACTGGGTAAAGAAAACAACAAAGACGTGTTACCAAGTTTTCATTTTCTAAGAGATCACGCAACCTTTATTGATAATGAAGGTGTTAAACGTGTCGGCTTTAAACTGTCAGAAAAAAATGCCAATACCATCACTGAAGGTTTTGCTGCTATCACGCCTGAACATGTGGATAGAGCCAAATTTAAAACAGCACTCGAAACCATGAACGAAGAAACACTGACCCACTTCATCAGTCGTTATGCTGAGACATTAAAGCTAGGCATGATCAAACGTAAGTCAGTTCCAGTTGCCAAATCGGCAATTGATAAAGGCATGAGTATGGCACTTAATAAGCTATTACCTGACCTACCAAATGACTCATTGAATAGATTGGCCAATTATTACCGTCCATTTATTATAGAAAAGCCAGAATAACCCCAAAAGTTGGATTAATTTTGTCCCAAAAGTCATATGACGTTGGGCAAATTCACTAAAATTTGCTAAAATAAGCGGCACTTTTTACCAAAGGCGCACCCGATGACCCAAATCAGTAACCAAGAAATTGAAAAAACCTTACGCAACTCAGAGTGCCTTATTAGCAGTATCGAAGTAGCTGCTGCTTATGAGCGTTTGGCCGCTCAGCTCAATCTACATTACGCTGGTCTAAACCCAATTGTTATGGTCGTGATGAACGGCGGATTGATCCCAGCTGGTCAACTACTGACACATCTTACGTTCTACCATCGCATGCATTATATCCATGCGACTCGTTATCGTGATAACGAAGGTACTAATGAGCTTGATTGGAAATTCAAGCCTGATGTTAGTATCGAAGGTGAGCACGTATTGTTAATCGACGACATCTTTGACGAAGGTATTACCCTAAAAGCAGTTGTTGAAGAATTAAGCAAAGAAAAGCCTTTATCACTTGAGTCTTGTGTCTTACTTAATAAGCAACATGATCGCAAAGTTGCAGATTTTGACGTAGATTTTGTGGGTATTGATGTTGCAGATCGCTATGTTTACGGTTGTGGTATGGATTTCCATGGTTACTTGCGTCACCTGCCAGGTATCTATGCAATCAAAGAAGACAAAGTTTAATTCTAGACTTAATTGATTAAAATAGTTAAATCCTAAAAAAGCATCCAATTTGGATGCTTTTTTATTGCGCTGACTTATTGCGCCGACAACAACTTGAATGAATTGTTAAAACTGTAATGCCAAACCAGTATGGCGCTCAGTCGGTGTTTGAACTGCTTTTTCTAAAGCGTGCTTGGTACTATATATCGTTACCTGCTTCTTAGCACGAGTCACTGCCGTATAGATAAGCTCTTTGCTCAGCAACCTTGCATGGCTGTTATCAAAAGTAATAGCAACATGATCAAATTCAGATCCTTGCGACTTATGAATGGTCATTGCATATGCCGTGGCTATCACCTCTTCATTTAGCAAATTAACAGCTATCCCTTGAGTCTTATTTTCAAAGAACACTTCTAATTGGCTCCTTTCATCTGATGTTTGTAAGCAGAAACCAATATCCCCATTAAATAGCCCAAGCTCATAGTTGTTTTGTAGCACCATAACAGGACGTCCATGGAACCATGTATTTTGACCCAATGGTAACTTTAACTCAGTAAGATGCCCGTGAGTAAGGTAGTTATTGATATAGTGGTCGCCCCACTCACCATTGTGTCCAGCAGTGAGGATTCTAAATTGATTAAATATCTCCATTAACGAAGTGGTAGTATCTTTAACTGATTTTGGCACAGATTTTTCTACTGGATTTCTTAGTAAATCTTTAATTTTATCTATATACGATTGGTAACTATGCGAGATCTCCGAGATAATTTTTTCTTTGCTTAGGCTATTTTCTATCTTGTTATGTGATATGGCCTCTGCTTGTAACGTATTAACATATTGAAAATTCAAAGCAGCGTCTTGCCTTAATAATTGCCAAATAGCTTGAAGATTTGTCTCTGCTTGATTGATTTGAGTGGCCAGTTTACCGATACCTGACTCGGCGCTAAATCGGCGGCTCTCTGTTAGTTCTGCGTGAATAGGTTGCAATAGCGGAATGCGACAGAGATCAGCCAATACTGCTCCTGCATCGACGGCTGCTAACTGATTAGCATCGCCTAATAATATCAGCCTAGCACCTGGCTTTACCGCGCTCACAAGGTAATTAGCCAACTCAACTCCGAGCATAGATGCTTCATCAACGATGATAATATCTTCACCCAGTGGGTTGTTGACATCGTAGCGCGGTCTACCCGTTCTACCGATACCTAGTAGACGATGGATAGTTTTCGCCTCTTGCAACTGCAGTTCTACATTTGCGTCGTCTAAAGCCGCCTGCAGAGACTCTTGCATACGTTGGGCAGCCTTACCCGTCGGCGCTGCTAATGCTAGACTAGCACTGTCTGTGCTAAATCTAATATGTTCAGACTGATCTCCCCTACTCTCTGTCGCCTGTTGTAAGGCGATAACTAATTGAGCCACAGTGTAGGTTTTACCTGTCCCTGGGCCACCAGTAATGATACTAAACGCATTATTGTTCGCCACATTGATAGCGGCTATCTGTTGGTCATTTAAGTTCTCAGGCATGGTAATGTCTAAAGGCACTATCTGCTGATTCAAAATATGATTGATATGCTGCGCTAAGTTAAATTCTGCTTGCCATGTGCGGTGTAGCCAAAATGTGATTTTCGAACCTTGGGTCTCTTTATTCTTAGTTATGTTATAAATAATTGGTTGATTGTCTTTGCTTAGGCTATTTTGATTTTTGTTACAATTAGTGTTCGCATTGACATTAGCAAATAAAGCATGCTCATGGATTGAATGAACGAAAGTATTTAAGTCGCTATTTTTCAAGCGATGATATAACGTAGTTATCGCATCAAAACGTTTGATCAACATCTCTTTTTCATGGTTACTCAGTGCTAGCTGCGCCCACAGGTAATCTCGCTGACCAAACAAAGTGTCCAGTAATACAAATAGTGATGTCTCTGTTGTAGTGTCATCGTTTAGTTGCGTGTCTAGTTGCGTGTTTATCTGAGTATCAATCAGCGCAAAAATTGGTGTTGCCAGTATCTCTAGTAAGTTCTGCTGCCATGCATATAGTTTGACCAACTCACCATTAATTTGCCCTTGTAGCGGCGTTTCATGATCGGCTGCATTAATGGTTAATACAGTATGCCCTTCTTCCAAATGAGCCGCTAAAATAACGAATAGAGCCGTAAATAAATCGCTATCTTTTGACTTATCGATTCTTCTATTTTCATCGTTTGTCTTTGCATCTGCCGCGTCATATGCTACATGTGTTTGCTGACGGCGCAGCAAAATATAATCACTGAGATTACTTGCCCAGCTCTCTTGTAAACTAATGGCTGACTTGCTCTTATTGTTATTATTACTCATCGTATATTTATCTCTTATCAATCTGATTAACTGCTATAACAATTTTTATCTACCTAGTTGCTATATAAGGTTTATTAATCAGGCAGGCCAAATAGTGCGTCTAAACCTTTAATAAAGTCGATAGGAATATCCCAAGTGACCAATCCATAGCAACTGTTACTGCTCAAGCTATCGTGGTTAGACTGAGCCCTATCTTGCGATGTAGGCATAGTAGCTGCTTGAGCATTCGGGTCATACACACCGCGTAAAAACACGTACTCTACAGCGCCTAAATATTTATCTTCGTTACCCGTATAATCACTGATTCTCATAGCAAGGAACCGATGCAATGCTACTTGATAGATTGCTGCTTGTAGCCAGTACCCTGCCTTGGACATTGCTTTCTTGAGCGTATCTTTATTATAATCGCTTAGGCTATTTCCTAGAAAGTTACTCTTATAATCGACCACATAATACTTGCCAGCATGCTCATACACCAAGTCAATCTCACCACGCAAATAACGATATAGATGTGCTTTATTTTGTGGGACTAGAGTGACGTGTTTATCTATCTCATCAGGTAAATACTGTTGAAAAAGTTGACTAATATCCTGTGCTTTGAAATTCTCTGACAATCCCATGTTGAACTCTAACTCGGCAAATCGTTTACCTTTATCAAGAGCAATCAAAGGTTGATTAGAAGCCAACAGTGGCGCATGCAACACTTCTTCAATCCAATTAACTAATGCCTCATGCTTGGTTGTATCTATTGACTCAAGATCAAACCCATCACTATTTCTTTGTTTTTTGCCTTGTGATCTACGGCTCTGCTGTTCCGCACTGCTATATATCAACGGCAACTGATAGCTACTAATCGCTCTATCAATAACCTGATGCCACTGGGCTTTATTAGTGAAATCGATTTGTTCAAATATCTCATGCAAAAACGTACCAGCATTGGCACCTTTTACAAAGGTAAAGCGGATATCATCTTCTAACTTGGGACTGAATTCACTGTTTTGTTCGCTAGATTCATCGTTATTAAGTAACGAAATATTAGAAACTGAAGACTCTGTCATATCAATGTCTATCGCATCATCAATACGCTCATCCACTATCGCCATTGCTTGTGTAGATTCATCTAGCTGACGTGCCAAAGCGGTAAAGCTGGTCTTAGCCCAACCATAAAAATAATTGGTTTTCATAACCTCGGCAAAGGGCGCGTATTCAATAGCCTCTGTCGTAGGCTTATGAGCATTTGATTTGGTAATAGCCAATTGAAGACTGTCATTTATACCTGCTGAGTTAGCATCATTGCTTGCGTAACTATTGTCATAGAACTCATTAACTTTATGCCCTCTGAGCATGCCTATGGTACCTTTGAGTCTATCAGGTAGCTCAAACTTGGCATCCTCGGAGGCAAACCAATGGCACACTGGTCTTAAGTCACAATCGTTATTCCTATAGGCCTCTTTTAACACTACATAGAGCTGCTCACTGGCCCGAGTAAATGCTACATAGCCAAGGCGGCGCAGCTCATCAAAACCTTCTTGTGTTTCGATATCGGTGTAGTAGCCCTCGACAGTAGCAGAGCCTTGCAATGGTGAGAAGCGGCGCTGATTTCCTGTTGATTGATTATCTGTCGACTGTTGTACTAGCGCTGAAGGCGCTTGTTGCGCGTTATATAAGTACAGCCCATAGTCTTCCTTATTCCCAGACTTCCTACTGGCATCATCCATCCCCAATACATAGACAATAGGGAACTCAAGCCCCTTTGACTTATGAATGGTCATCAGTTGCACGCCAGACTCTGTCGGTAGCGGATATTGCTTAGCCCAATCACTATTAGGCGCTGCATCTATCTGCTGCCTGAACCACGCCAGCAACTCATACTCACCCATACCTAGACCATACTGCGCCAAGATGTCCATCACATGACGCAAGTCCATGATATGACGGTCACCTTCTGGATGAGCAGCTAGGGCCTGCCAAACACCTTGCGGCTGCACAGGGCTTTTATCTAACAAATAATGTAGCGCTGATAAGATGCCAAAGTGCTGCCAACGCTGTGCACCTTCTTTTAGATAGGTAATAAAGTCTTGATAGCTTTTTTTAGTATCAGTAGCTTCATTAGTTGAGAAGTCTTTCGAATTAGAATTATTTGAATGAGCGCTTGGCGTATTGCTGCCCTCAGTAATGCCTGACTCATGATCCGTCATCATGGCTTTGATGTCTTTGATACTCAATCCATATAGGTGGCTGGTCAACACCCGATTAATCATGTCATGACGATACGGGTATAACATGGCACTCAGTAATGCTGCCACATCTTCCGCCATAATAGTCTCAAAGATACTGACATCACTGGTAGTCAAGGTCGGCACATTAAGTTTTACTAGCTCATCTTCAACGCGTTTCAAATCTTTTTTGGCACGTGCCAGCACCCCGATATCACTCGGCTGAATCGGCTTACCTTTAAGTGTCTGACCACTATTAAGCAAAGTGGCTATATGGCGAGCTGTTATTTCATGTTCATCATAATCAAACTCTTTGTCCTTGTCATAAGGCAGGTGCAATAAGCTCACGGGCTGAGCAGAAAGCACCTCTGTCACCAGTACATCATCCAGACTATTTGACGCATTAAACCAAGACAGCTCATATTCCGGTTTTGCCGCTTTGATATGTTGGTAGTGAATACCAGTACCCAACTGCGACAGCTTATTCTCAGCAGTTGCTGCATCAGCCATGCCAAACCAGCAGTTCAATGCGTTAATCACACCGGCATTTGAACGGCGATTGATATCAAGTGTCCAAAGCGTACTCTTGTCAAACTGGGCTTTCATATAGTTGTAGTTGGCCACATCGCCACCGCGAAACCCATAAATAGCCTGTTTGGGATCACCAACCAATAGCAGAAACTCATGATTGGCTTTCTTAGTGGTTGCCTGCTTATCACTGTCCGACTGTTTACGCTTATTCTTTGGCAAATAAATACTTTCAATCATAATGGCTTGCTCGCCATTGATATCTTGCGACTCGTCAATCAATGCCACTGGATAGTGATGACGAATATAGCGCGCCAGCTTATCTCCTTGACGACCAGTTAATGCTTGGTTTAAGCGTACCATCTGCAAACTAAAAGTCGTCTCGCCACGCTCTTCTAAAATAACTGGCAGCCTATTACGCACAGCCAGCACAATATGACGGTTAAGATTGGCTAAGACAGTTATTATGTATTCGTCCAACTTTTTACTTTGTTCAATATATCGTTTAAAGTCACGCACGACCTGCAACTCGTTGAATATTAAATTAATTCTTTTGCCATCTTGAGGAACACGGAATTGATTACCAATATTGTCAGTTTTTTGAAAAGCCTCAATTAACTTGCTTGTTTTCTTCTTTTTATCAGATACAAACTTATAAGCGGCTGATCCAAAATCCTGTAATGTTTCGATTATTTTTGGCCAAGTATCTCTATTATTAAATAACTGTCCTTTTGGCACTTCATAGTACTCACCCTCAGGTCTAAAGAAAATATCAAGCTCATCGCTACGTTCAATAATATTATGTATAAGCCGCTCATAACCATCAAACGAAAAATCACTTGCCAAAATCTCATCAATCGGCGCAGAGATAAAATTAAGCGAGCGAGTCACATATTTCTTATGATCGCCCACTGCAGTCAGCTTGCCTTGCTGATCCATTAGCGCATAGAGTTTGGGCTGCTCATAGTATAAGCGGCTCTGAAACTGACGCAGCTCATCATGGATAATACTGTCAGTTACCTGCTCAATACTGCTGTCTTCAATAATCCCCATACCCTGCTGGTGACCAGTCTCGCTGCTGTACTCCGTCAACCATTTTTGCGCCAAGCTATCGAGCGTGCCTACAAATAGCTTATCCAATGTGGTTAGTACCAGTGCCGTACGCCTGATAGCTTCCGCCATGGGGTAACTGTACACGTGATCCAGCAAATAACCGACAAGATGCAAGTTAATAGGATCTTGCATGATGCCATCTAAACGCACATATTTGGCCTGATTAACCAACCAATCTTCGCGGTCTTTCTTTGCTTGTTTACGTTGCTCAGCCGCCGCTTGCTTATCAGCAGCAAGGTCTTGATTTAAATCGTCAATTCCTGTCTCAACGTTTGCGTCTACGTCTGAATTACTGCCTGCTTTTGCGTCTTTATTACCCTCAGGCATAACTTGCAGTATATTGGGATAGAGACTCTCTTTATTGCTAGTATCAGCACTTAGGCTATTAACCCATTGTAATAGCTGATAAAAATCTACCAAACGATCGTGGATACGCTGACGCATTTCGGCAGCGGCAGCTCGAGTAAAGGTCGTGGCGATGATTTGCTCTGGTGCACGTCGCGCTTCGATCAGTAGGCGTAGTACAATACCAGTCAACGTCCAAGTTTTGCCCGTGCCCGCTGAGGCTTCAATCAGGTGTTTACCCGTCAGATCAACATCAACTGCCGGTATGACATCAGCTTTACGTTCAGGCATAGCAGATAAAGTCAGCTCATCTGAATATTCATCAAATAAATTCGGTTGTGTAGACGAGTCAATGTTACTGGTTGGGTCGGTAAAGTCTGTCATATAGGCGCATACTTTTAATTATTATTTATTAGAGCAAGAGAGCAAAAAGAAACTATTCTAAACTGTTAGCTATCTAAGTTAGTTAACGCATTAAACATCGGCTCATACAGTGGTTGGGCTAATGTAGTCAACGCTGCAGATAGTGCTTTGAATGAATCTTGGTCACGCAGTACATATTGCCAAATAGCATGCTGCGAGCAAGTATCGTATACCGTGTCTGAGTTATAGTTAGGTCTTAACCAGTCGGAGAAGTCGGCACGTTTTGGCCAGTAGCTATTGCCTTCATCTTCTTCAGTTGTTAGATATCTATCAAGATAATTAAGTGCATATTCTGGTAATAACGTAATAGGCACTTGACCCGTTAACTTGCCAAAAAACGCCCATTTTATCAGCTCAATCACAGCGTCTTCATAGACAATTGGGCTTAGTTTAAATGCAATTGCTTTGTCATACTTTTTAACCTGCGAGTTGGACTTATTAAAACGCCAAATACTTACACCATCATTTAATGCCACTTGCTCGGCAGTGGTACGTCTGGCCACTTGCCAATACAAATGTGATAACCAAAACTTGAGTAAATGCCTAGGACTGGCAGAATTGGGTAATATGTTTAACCACTGCTTGGGTGATTGCTGAGCATAAGGCATGCCCGCCTGAATAATTGATATAGGTGCTAATATTGGTACTGAACCTTTTATCTTAATAATTTTTGGCAACAGCTTAAGCAGAGTCTCTATACCCTCTATATC
This sequence comes from Psychrobacter sp. P11G3, assembly GCF_001435845.1. Classification (NCBI taxonomy): domain Bacteria; kingdom Pseudomonadati; phylum Pseudomonadota; class Gammaproteobacteria; order Moraxellales; family Moraxellaceae; genus Psychrobacter; species Psychrobacter sp. P11G3. Next base: position 1,705,552 of record NZ_CM003596.1, on the reverse strand, counting down.
TATCTGGTCTTTTGAATCATTATCAGTGTTATTCAGTATATTTTTTAGCTCTATCTGAACAGGATATTCGGCGGTTGGCGTCAGTAGCTGTAATACACTGCTGATATCTGCCGTACTCTCGTTGAGAATACTGCTTTCATCAAAGCCATTAGCCATTAACTGCTCTTTAAACTCTAGACATTGCTGTTGTAGCTTCTTTTGTTGATTGGGTAGCGTGGTCTGACGAGCGACACCAGCGGGCATGATTTTTTGATACATCAGGATTGGAATGATGGTTTCAGCCGCTACATTACTATCATTTTTCTTATTCTCATCAGTAACCAACTGCTTAATCAAATGATCTTTGATTTGATAGGTAGTTAAACTGTTTAGAAATAGCGGCTCTTGCTGCGACAGTGTTTCTTCACCTTGTACCACATGCACCTTTTGAGACCGTAAGAATGCTTTGGCAGGATGGCGCACTTGGTACGCCAATGCCCCTTCAATATCTATCTCTCCGATGTTAAATATGCTATCAGATAACTCTTGGATGAGCGTCTCTGTCATGCCACTGACATCGCTAGCATCAACAAATGTATCTAACGCTAGCATATTAGCCAATGCAGACAAGGTTTGATTGTCTACTTGACCTAGCTGACCCAAGCCTTGACCCAACACCTGAGCGATTGACTCATACTGCGCCTTCGTGGGTAAGCCCACCAACTCTTTATGCTCACTAGATACTCGACCTTTCAATGTGTCAAACACCGCTTGCCAAAGCGGCGCAGGCGGAAACTGCTTTTTCTGATCCAGCTTGGTTCTGCGCATGGCTGTATTTAATAAAGCATCCAGCTCGTCAATCATATCGACAGGGCTGGAATCCTGAGCATTGATAGTAATGTTGGCATTAGCATTTTCATCAATATCAGGAGACGCTTGCTCAAAAATATCAGCGCCTTCGATTGCCGTTTCAAACAGACTCTCATGAAAAGGTAGTGCAGGATGCTCAGTCACCAACCACTGCTTAATCAATTTTGGCAAATAGCGCTTAAGGCTTTCGGTGGTAGGATCAATATCCTTAGGTAATGTCTCCAGCGAGTTCACCTGCCATTGCACCTCGCCTTGTAGGAATTGCAATAGCTCACTCACTGGGTTGGCTGGCAGATGCTCATGAGTGTCCGTCAAGCTTTGGCCGTTGTAGAACATCCAGCATGCACTGCGTGCGCACAGTAGCGCATCTAAAAATGCGCCGTTGTCATCATCTTCACTGACTCTGTCACCACGGCGTGCATTGGTCGCTTTCATCAAATCATAGCGGTTATCTCGGTCACGCCCTGGGAACTCAGAGAGATCCATATTGAGCATAACTACCAACTCAAACGGCACGTTTCTTAATGCACCGAATCGACCAAAGGTAATCACCCCAGTCGGCTCGGCACTGACCTGCTGACTCTCAAGCTCGTTTTCGATACTGTCTAGCATAAAGCTCAGCTTGAGCGGCAATTGCTCCACACCTGCCAGCCTCTGCTCTACTTCTCTGTTGTCGACATCACCACTAGCGTACTGCCTATAGTGACGATTGGCTCGTAGACTTGATTTAAAGCCATTCATCGCGTTGTAGATGGCGCGCATGGTACGCGTTTGATCCACATCGCCAAAGTAGCGATGGATAACTTGTGTCTCAATCTGATCGAGCCAATCTTCCGCTTTCATTTTTTGTGTATGATCATCACGACGTGCAACCAAACCAGTATAAATGCGGCAAAGCGCTTCAACGATCAGCGCATCATTTAGGCTAACTTGTGGCAATGGCAAGGTCATTTCTGGTAATGCAGTGCTTGGCCATTCATCGTCATTTAGATCATATAAGCAGTCGCTCAACTCAGCCTCTGGCATGACCAGACCTAGGGTCAATCTGTCTAGTGCTTGTGCAAAGCTAAAACGATAGTCGTAGTCATTGCTGTCCAACGTTTGCTTAAGATGCAGCTCGTCAAAACCACGAATAAAGCCCGCCTCTACCAACAAATCACAGCCACGGCTCATTTGCTCATGAGTCAGTCCAAAGCTTTCAAACAAGGGCGGTAACATGAGCCAATCTAAGACTTCAGCTGCTTCAAAACGGGCACTATGGCTACCCAATAGTTTGTAAAAACCAATAATGGCTTCCCATAACTGGCGAATATCGGCGTCAACAACACCAGTCACTTTAGCAGGCAAAGTCAAACCGTCTTGACCCTTACCATTAACGAAGATAGACCCAATCAATGCATGATGACGTTCAACATCAGGTAGCAGCACAACAATGTCAGATATATGGCGTTTCTTTTCACCAAGTTTGATAGGTTCGTTCAACCAACGGCCGATCATAATACGCAACACTTCAAGCTGACGCTGCAAACTATGACACGAATGAATGCTTAGGCTATTATCTTGGGAAGAGATTGCCCAAAAACGGTCTTTCTCAAAACGCTTATTCTCTAACGCTTCATCTTCATACCAAGCCGTTGCTGGCTTAGCTTCATCAAAGCTTGACTCTATTTGCTTACTTACTGCTTGCGAGACTGTAGCGGCCGTTGCTTGCTGGGTCGATTGCTCATCAAGCATCAGCACATCGTTCTGTAAACGCTTTAACAAACTTGGACTATTCTGAGCGCTATTAGCATCATCGATGTACTCAGCAGCAACCCCATGATTAGAACCAATGCTCAGCGTATCATCAAAATTATCTTGCCATTCAACCAGTGCATCGTCGTATTGCTCATTACCTGATAAATTGGCAAGCATGGCAAAAGCATCGCGCGACTGCTTACCCAAACGTGATAGCAAACTGTGGCCGTAATCACGCAAAAAAACACTTTCAGGGTTAATGATCTGCTGACGCTGTAACCATGATTTATCAACGATATCGGCCCAAAACAGCTTTGATGGATTGTAATGCAATAGCGTGATATTCATGTATTGTGACAAGCGCTGTAGAAAGTCCAGCTCGGTCTGTGGCAGTTGCTGGATGGTAAAAATACGCAGTATGGTTGGCAACTGAGCACGTTCGTTCGCCTTGTTGCCTTTTAAAGCTGACCAAAACGTACGCTCCAGTGCCACACGGTGTAGATGAACATCGGCAAATAAATGCGACCATAAAAAACGTTGGGCAACTTCTAACTCTATATAATGCTCGACCAACCACTCAGGTGTGCCGCGCGCATACTTATCAAAGCGCAGTGATAAGGCGTCTTTATCTGCTATCAACTCACTTACGTTCAGCGGCTCGTTGTGCGACCATAATGCCAACCAATCCTCACGGTGAGTCAAATAGCGGTTAAACACCCTAGCCAAATCGCTTGCCAGCTGCCAAATGCGAGCATCTTGTTGCGCCTTATCCTGTTGTAAGCTGTCTTGTTGAGCAGTTGCCTGTGGGTCATCAATCAAAGACGCTAACAACGGATGAACTGGATGCTTTTCATCTGCAACGATCGACTCCTGATAATAAGTCAAATAACCAAACAATCGCCACTGCATTACTGTGGGTGATAACACCGCCACTTCGGGTACATTTAGAGTTGTCGCTTCAGGGTTTTGCGCCAGTAAGTATGCATTATGGCGAGTCAATACATCTTGCATCAGCGTCCATTGATACTGGCCCCAAAATTTAGTACGCACCAAGGTACTAATACCAGCACGGCTAGCAATAGTTTTGTCCAACCAATCACCCAATACCATTGACGGTACAATGACAATAAAAGGCTCAAAAACAGGCTGATCCTTGGACTGGTATTGTACAAGCAATTGATCAACGAGGTTTTCGGTACGATGCGACTGAATAATAGTGAACATAGACAATAATCTGATTGCAATAAAGGTGAGATATTAGGATTGATAAAAAAGGCTTCACTTATAGATGAGACGTCTGTATCCAATGTCAAAAACGCTATAAAGCGTCCAGACAAAACAAAAATCGATACTCATCAATCCATGTTTGATGGTCGTTACTATGATGCATTTCTGCTAGCATGAGGGCCATAAACAAAAGCAATCATAGTAGCAAATTCTACATATCCATTGATAACGTTGACTTGCCAAATTTGCTATCAGTGTGCCATTGATGGTTATCGTTTACTAGTGTAAATGCCGATATTATAATAAGCTTGCGACATTTAGTGTCGTTTTATACTATCATTCATATTTACAATGAAATAATCTCATTGCGGTTTTTAAATCGGCCTTTACAACCTGTATCTAAATAATACTTTCTATTGACGGGATTACTTAATATTATGCCATTGCGTCCCATTGATGCCATTTTTGTCCATCCAAAACAACGCTTATACGTCGTGTATTATCGCGGTGAGTTGTGGCAACTGCCACGTATGAAAATCGATGACAGATCATGGCAAAACAGACGACCCTATACGGATGATAGCAGCTCACTTTATTTGAGCATCCATCAAGCTATCAGCGACCCTATCCTTGCGCAGAAATTGAGAACGCTAGATCTACCTGTAGCAGTACGTGGTAGCACGTTGCCACGTTTTGAAGCATGGTGGGAGGCACATGGGTTTAGATGGTTGAAAGACAGATTGTTGACCGGTGAATCGCCGTTAGCAGCGCATCAAACTACTACACCTGCCAAGGTATTAAACCACCAACCTGATCCTCTAATAAATCGCCAAACCAATGGCCATACTGATGAAAGTGGTGAAGTTAATGAAGAACAAGTATCTCCCCCTTCTGCAGATACGGATATTTTTGCAGACATGTTGGCTGAATTAACCGATGAAGTACTAGAACAAAAGCTTTAAAAGCTAGATACCACCCTGTATATAAACGTTGCTATGAATCAACTAATAATAAAAGAGCAGTAATATATGAAAGACTACAAACTACTGCTGGCTGGGCTAATCTTGCTACTGCTCACAATCTTTATCGCGGTCTTTATTTGGTTGTGGACCAGTAATCGCAAAAATACAGACCCATTGCCAATTATGGCAAGTGAAAGTGAAGCAGACCCTAGTACGAAAGGTGATGAATCAAGAGAGATTGCTGACAGTGTTTTATACATTCGAGCAGAAGAGAAGTTACAGATACCTTTGGACGATATCATTGTAAGCTTTGAATCTCGTTATCCGCACGTGCAAGTGTTAGCGAGTTATGTACCCTCTAACGACCTTCTTACAGTACCAAGTAGTGGTTCTACCAAAGACAAACTCTCTGACTTTGTCTTTGATACAGATATGATTATTACCAATGACGATAGCCTATCTACAGAACGGGTATCACTCCTACAATCAGAATTGCAACAGGCACAAGATAGAAATGGTCAAAGTCAGAAAAGTACTGAGGGTTCTGGTATAAATGATGCATCTGATAAAAATAGTGATAACAGTGCGCATAATAATGATACCCGTACGCATAACAATGACAAAAAGATACACACTCTAAACCCCTTTAACTATGCGCTAAAAGGTGAACAAGCGCTTGAAGGTGTCATCCTGACAGACGATACAACTGCTATTAACTTCCGTAATTTTTTACTATCGAGCACAGGTCAAGATATACTAAAAAAATATGATTATCAGAATATCAGTGGTTATAAAAACAGTGTAAATGACTTATTTAAACCAACCTCACAGGCAAAAAATGCATCAGGTGATCATGCTGTAGATGTCACTGACGCGCTTAGCAACGGTGAGTAAGGATAAATTGTCTTTATTTATCTTTTGTTGATTGCTTTTATGACTGCTTTTTTCTACAATGTCACTCCATAATGCGCCTATAGCTCAACAGGATAGAGCAGTTGCCTCCTAAGCGATCGATCCGAGTTCGAGTCTTGGTGGGCGCACCAGTTAAGATATGATTAGTAATGATTAAACCCTTGTAAGACTTGTGCTACAAGGGTTTTTTATGTTTAAAGGTTAATAGGCAAGGTTAGTAAGGAATAATAAAATCATATCTTGGCTACTTTTGACGGTATCGACCAATACCGCCTAAATGGTCAAAATCATCCTCGCTATTTAAGTAAGGGTGATTTTTTAGGTTTGGGAAGCTACTTTCTAAGGAAATAAATACAGTACAGTACAAGTCGTCGTTCCAAACTACATCAAGCAAAGTTAGAACCGATATAACATTAACTTAAATTATCATTTATTAGGTATCTTTATCTCAATATTATGGTGTTTGAAATATTGATAGTGCCTCTACATATAGTAGGTCGTCTACATTTTAATAAAGGCAAAAAACCCTTAAACACTATTTGTTACTTAGTATGGAAAGCTTGTACATAAAGTCTAGTCTCCTTAAGTGATATTATTGATATTGGGGTTTGTACCTACTTAATCGACATTGTCCTGTAATACCATGTCAGCCCCTTTTTCTGCGACCATCATCACTGGAGCATTAATATTACCCGATGTTATATTAGGGAAAATAGAGGCATCAATGATGCGCAATCCCTCGACTCCATACACACGCAGGCGACTATCAACGACTGCTGTTTTTGGATCAGGACCCATCACACAGGTACCACAAGGATGATAAATGGAGCCAGCATTTTTTCTAAAAAATTGCAGCATACTATCTTCGTCCGTTACCTCTTCTGCAGGGCTAACTTCCTCTACAGTAATGGCTTTAAGAGCAGGTGCACTCATTATTTTACGAATCAGTTTATTACCTTGAATGACTTCTCTAATATCTTTCTCAGTTGATAAGTAATTTGGCTTAATCAATGCAGGTTTTGCTGGATCAGAAGAAGCTATTTCGATAGTCCCTTTGCTCGTTGGGCGACAAGGATTAAAAGCAAGCAGAAAACCTGAATAAGGTTCTGGTATTAAGCTGGCTTTTGGATCATTAGGTATCCGATACGACATTGGGTTAAAGTATAGTTGAATATTTGGTAGTGTCTCATTAGCTTCGCCTTTGAAAAACCCTCCTGCTTGATTAACACTCATAGAAAGTGGACCAGTCCGATTCAACATATATTTCAAGCCTGCATTTGCCTGACTAAATAAAGAGCCAAGCTCATCATTCAAAGTCTTCATATTAGCGCGGTAATAGTAACTAACACACAAATGATCCTGTAGATTCTGACCCACAGCAGGAGCATCATGCACCACTGGAATATCATACTGAGTCAATAATGCTTTATCTGCAATACCTGATAATTGTAATAATTTTGGCGTGTCAATAGCACCTGCGGCTATAATAATTTCACGTTTAACTTTCACAATTTCACTATTATTGTCTCGACGAATCGCTAAGCCATACGCTCTTTTTTGTTCATCAAATAATATTTTTTCTGCGACAGTATTGTGTAGAATTTTGAGATTCGTACGCTTAAGTGCTGGCTTAAGATACGCGGCGTTACTAGAGTCGCGCTGACCATTACGAGCATTGATATCATAGATTCCAGCGCCTTCAAAATGCTCACCGTTGAAATCTTTGTTAACTTTATAGCCGAGCTCTTCTGCACCTTTTAAATAATGGCTACATATAGTATGGGCACCCTCTTTCATTGAGGTAATAGCTATTTTACCTTTAGACGAGTGGTACTCAGTATCCCCTTCAGCATGTTGTTCCAGTTTTTTAAAGTAAGGCAAAACATCTTTGTAAGACCAACCTTCATTACCTGCTGTGGCCCAATCGTCAAAATCGGCGGGCTGACCACGCACATAGATCATCGCATTGATAGAGCCTGAGCCCCCTTGTACTTTACCTCTTGGCGCATAAATTTTTCTATTATCTAAGGCCTCTTCTGGTTCACTGTAATACATATAATTATATTGCGGGTTGTAGTAGGTCTTACCGAAACCCAGAGGTATTTTTATCCAAGGACTATTGTCTTTACCTCCTGCCTCGAGAATTAACACCGAATACTGACCAGACTCACTCAATCGGTCTGCCAATATGCATCCTGCAGAGCCAGATCCGACGATTATAAAATCATACTCCATTTTTAAATCTCCATTTTTCTGTTCCAGCTGGTGCAAGATTGCTCTTTATAGTCGTATGGTTTTGAGTCCATGGATAAATGAAGTTTTTTTCCTGTGTATGGAGAATGCGCTCTAACCACATCCATATTCAGTTCTATACCCAAACCAGGCTTATCAGATGGAATAATATACCCGTCTTTCCATTCGATTTTTTCCTGTAAAACTTCTGCGTGGAAGCCATCCCAAGTACCAATACTTTCTTGAATCAAAAAGTTTGGCGTTGCTGTTGCTAATTGAATACTAGCGGCAGCACCTACTGGTCCATTATACAAATGGGGTGCTATTTGAGCATAATAAGCTTCTGCCATAGCGGCTATTTTTTTGCCTTCCAAAATCCCTCCGACCCGTCCGAGATTCATTTGTAAAATAGACGCAGCTCCAGACTTCAGGACATCGTGAAATTCATACTTCGTTGTCAAACGTTCGCCAGTAGCGATGGGAATACTGGTTTTTCTAGCAACGCTTGCCATTGCTTCAGATTGTCCAGGAGGCACAGGCTCCTCGAACCATAAAGGATCAAAGGGCTCTAGTTTTTTGGCAAGTCTTATTGCAGAAGAAGGAACCATCTGTCCATGAGTACCAAATAAAAGATCACATTTATTACCCACAGCTTCTCTAATACGCTGGCAGAATGTCGCTGATTTATCTAACGCTTCTAGTGATATCTGATGTCCAGAGTAAGCGGTATAAGGCCCTGTAGGGTCAAACTTGAGAGCAGTAAACCCTCTTTCCATGTCCTTGATAGCGCATTCAACTGCCAGTTCTACGCTATCATAATCGTAATCACCCTCTTTATTCTTAGGATATAAATACGTATATGAACGTAACTTATCGTTTACTTTGCCACCGATGAGTTCATACACTGGTTTGTTTGCAGCTTTACCGATAATGTCCCAACAAGCCATTTCAAGACCACTGATGATACCCATCATTGTCAGATCAGGTCTTTGGGTAAAGCCACTAGAGTATGCCTCACGAAAAAACCGTTCTATATGATGGGGATCATAGCCTTTTAGATAACGATCGAAAACATCTTCAATAGCATGCTTCATTACTGAGGGGTGAAACGTTGCTGCATAAACCTCCCCCACACCCTCTATTCCACAGGCCGTTTTTAAGGTGACAAAAATCCAGTACATACCACCGACATGTGGTGCTGGCGTAGCGACTATGTGTGTTTCACAAGATACAACTTTCATGACAAGTCCTTTTGAGTAGCAATTATTTTTTGAATAGATGTGGCTTAGATTTAGTTACAAAGCTTTTTTCTTAGCAGTCATTTTTTTCAGTTTCAATATGGCAACCGTACCAATTAAACCCATGCTTGCGATGTAGCCAAAATAGAGATTATAGACAGACATTCCTTCATAGCGATCAGCGATAAAACTGTAGATTTGCGGTAAGAATATATCTGGCGTATAAGCAATCAGCGAGATAATACCGATTGCAAGTCCTGTCACATGTAATGGGATATTGCAGTCATCAAGTATTGCCCAATACAAGCCTCGAATGGCATAGGTCAATACCCCTATAAATAATACGACAGCCAGCAACAAGTAAATTGAGCTCAAGTTAGGGAATGCAATCATACTGATCAAACCAAGAGAAGCACCCATCAATGCTATCGCTAGAATATTTTCTTTGCCATATTTATCACCAAGAAACCCTGCACCAATGCCACCAATAGGACGCATCCAAAGCTTAGCAACTGTGATAAAGCCTGCGGTGACTGCCGTTATTTCATAGCCTTCTTGCATAAATGCAGAAAAAGAATATGTTGCCCAAAAGAGTTGATAGCCACAAAAAATGACAACAGCGACCATCCATAATTCAGGAATAGAGAGTAACGTTTTTAAGTCTATAAATAGATTACCGCTACCACTTTTTTTGTCTTTAGGATCATCGACTAACTTGTCAGTACGCACAAACAAGAATGTCAGTATTGCAAGCCCAATACATACGAAAGAGTACATATAGATAATTTGTTTTAAGGCAACTGTATTGCTTTGCCCTTGAGACTCAACAACATAGGCAAATATGCTAATGGCAATAGTCGCAAGAACCGCTTCAACAAGGCCACGGCCTCCATCGAGAATACCAAAAAAACGGCCTTGCTCATCTGGGCGAGCCAGCATTTTTACGCCCTTTAGCATGGAGGCCCAAAAAGTTAGACCTGCCCCAATACCCCAAGCTATAAAGATATAGGGTAATACTTCTTTAGAAGGTATGGAGGCGAACCATAATCCCAGCCCACCTGTTAAAGCCATTGAAAAAGCTATTAAAATACGAGGAGATATTTTATCTGCTAGCCAACCACTAGGGACATAAGCAAGGAAATAGACGATTCCTAGCATCGAATAGTAATTACCTAAGTCAGTTGTAGTAATTTGAAAGGCTTCTAAAATTGACGTTTCAAAGTTTTGGCGCAGGTAAAGTAAAGGGTAAATTGCACCAGCTGCCAACAGCAATAGAGCAAATTGGAAGTAACGCTTAAGATTATTGCTCTGGTTTATAGACACAGATACGGGTTTAGATTGTGGAGTGAGTGTATTCATGGTTTTTATTACCTCGCCAGACATTTATGGCTGAATTGTGGCTGATAATAAATCAGTAGTTTAAAACTACGAGGCGTGTTTGGGTGTACTCAAGCATCCCGTGCTTACCATCGTCACCTCCCAACCCAGAACGCTTCCAGCCTGCATGAAATCCTTGATAAGGATCAGCAGGTGTGCGGTTGATATATACTTCACCAGCTTCAATATTGTTAGCAATCTTCATTGCTGTACGATATTTTTCAGTATAAACAACAGAGGCAAGACCGAATTGGTGGTCATTTGCAAGAGCAAGCGCTTCATCAGAATTGCTGTATTTCAATACAGGTAAAACAGGCCCAAAGATTTCTTCTTGAACAATCTCCATATCTTGGCGGCAATTGGTTAAGAGTGTGGGTGGGTAAAAATGGCCTATACCTTCAGGAATATAACCACCCACTTCCAACGTTGCACCATCATCAATAGCGCGCTCTACCATTTGATGAATGTTTAAGCGAGCATTGTCATTAACCAATGGCCCCATGAAACTAGGATTTATAGAACGATCACCAAATTGTTGTTCACTCATGTGTTTGCGAAGTAACGCAACAAATTTCTCATAAATATCTTCATGAACATAAACGCGCTCAACCGCTGTACACAGCTGACCACAATTGGTTGTTTTGGAGGCAACAATTTCCATTGCTGCTTTTTCAAGATCGGCATCTGGTTCAACGATAGCAGGCGTCTTCCCTCCAAGCTCCAAAGAAGACTTAGCAATGTTCACTTGTGAGTATTCAAGCACTTTACGTCCTGCACCCACACTACCTGTTAGTGTAATCATGCCAACTTTGGAGTGTGTGCATAAAATTTCTGCAGTAGCGTGATCCATGGTCAAGATATTGACAACCCCTTTCGGCAGACCTGCGTCTTGCACGGCTTTAGCAATAGCAAATGCTGAACAAGGTGTGTTGTTACTTGGACGCACGACAACCGTATTACCCGTTATCAATGCTGGAGCAATCTTACGCAGCAGAGTGTAGACAGGATAATTAAAAGGAATAAGACAGCTAACGACCCCTATTGGCTCTCTCTGTAATAACAGGTTTTCCGACGGTGTATCACTAGGAATGATTTCGCCTTCAATACGACGTGCCCATTCTGCATGGTAACGAGTGATATCAGATGCATACACTGCTTCATTGGTCGCATCTTCGAGGCTTTTACCTGATTCCTCAGCCAAAGCGCTTCCAATGAGATGCTTATGCTTTAGCAAGCTATCAGCTAATTTGTGTAAATGTGCTGCTCGTTCAACGCTTGTCAGTATTCGCCAAGCTTTTTGAGCCTCCGCTGCAATCGATACAGCATTGATTGCCTCTTCTGAGGTCGTTGAAGGAACGTGTGCAATGAGTTCTTCGTTGGTAGGGTTATAAACAGAAATAGTAGAAAGGTTTGCTGAGCTTACAAATTCATTGTTGATAAAGTTTTGTTCTATTCTCATGACTATGATCCTTTTGTCGTCAAAAACGTCCTAGTTGTTGTTAGAACCATCCTAGATTCACTCTAATTAATTGTCAATAATTTTTTCATATTTAAAATAATATTTCCATATATAGAATTTTATGTAATATATAGGGTTATACCCAAGCAATAACCTCATTTAAACAAAGAGGATATTTCAAAAGATAAGTATTAAATTTATAGAAGGCAGTCATAATCTGTTACACACTAATGTGGTGTAGTTAGGCCTTGATAGAGGTGTTAAATAATGTAAAGTGGCTCATTTATTTAAGCGCAAAACGACCTACTTAATAGATCTAAGCATACGAATATTGGCTGATAGTGATAAAGGTATAGGTGTTAGAAAATGACCAACGATTTAGAATAAAAGATAGATATCTCGATTTAGCACCTATAAAGGCTTAGCATCATACAGGCTAGGATGTTTCTATTTTCAATCAGATAGTTTTACTAGGATTTTTTCAATGCCTATTGTTGCTTGGCTAAATACAAAGTTAGTTGTATCTATACTTATGTAAGATGAACACTCGTTAATGACAAATTCCAATTGTGAGAAAGAACGCTCAGGAGCAGCTTGCATTCAATATAAATATACGCTTATTATGCCCTAGAAGAATCAGGCTTAGAACAGACTGAGCAAAGAATATTTAGCAAAAAGCAATTTTACTAAGCTGTTTATAACGGCAAAGCACATCAGTATTTTTTATATATGAAAAAAAGGTCGATGAAGACATGCAGAACAAAGAAAAATCTAAAGCACCAGCAGTAGATAGTACGATGATGATTTTGGATTTGTTGGCATCTGCAGCTTATCCTTTAACACTTTCCGAAATTTGTAAAGAAACCGGCATTGCCATTGCAAGTGGTCATCGTATACTTAATACGATGCTTGAGCATCAGATGGTAGCACCAGATCCTAGCCGAAATAAATCCTACTGCATTGGTTCAAAAATATTCCAAATTGCATCAACTATCTATAACAAACAGAATATTATTCCATTTTTTTATCCTATTGCTGAAATTTTAAAGAATGAAATCCATAAATCAATTTGTCTCTGTGTTCCTATTGGTAATAAAATCGTCGTTGTTTCCAAAGTTGAGTCGTCACTCAGTGGTTCTTTCAATATTTACGTGGGTCAGACGATGCCATTGCACCTCTCAGCATCAGGTAAAACGATTTTGGCAATGCGATCACTTGAATTTCAGGCAAGTTATTTCCAAGCAGAGCTGAAGTTGAATCCCTCTCTTCAAGACAGTATGGAACAAATACAGGAAGATTTAGAACGAACCAGAAGATTGGGATATGCCGTCACTCATGATGAGGTTGGCAGTCAAGTCAGCAGTATTGCCACGCCTATTCTCAATCTACGTAATGAGGCCGTCGCGGCGATTAGTGCTGGAATTGTCGGTAAAACATTGAATCCACAAGATGCGCGTAACTACTCAAAAAACATGGTTCAGGCAGCGAGACAGCTATCAGCTAGGATTGTCTAACTTATAATATCCACTATTAAAATGAATATAATTAATCAGGACTGACTTGCCTGAGCCACTCTGTAAAGCGGACAACTTTAGCAAGCCCTTGGCGTTCAGCTTTGATATCAAGCCAGTAACCATAAGGGCCACTCACTTCAACCTGACTAAAAGGTACCAACGTACCCATTTTGAGCTCATGACTGATCATTCTCTTATCTACAATAGCAAATCCTGCACCATTAATAGCAGCATTGCTGACCTGATCTAAGGTACTGAACTCCATGCCGCCATCGACGTTAACCCCTCCTGTCAAACCCGCTGCTTGTAACCAGTTTTCCCATACTGGTAGCCGCTGCCCTTCATGAATTATGTGTAATAAATTGCCGTTTAGCTGCTGAGCTTGCTCTAGTAAATTAGGCGCGCATACGGCCACGTGTTGCTCTAGCATAATCAATTCACTGTAGTGATTGGGCCGAGCAGTACGTCCAAAACGTATATGGCAGTCAAAAATATTATGTTCACTGTCATTATTGTGGATAGATAGCTGTAATTCAGGAGAATGAATATGAAAATCAGCAAGTCTTGGCGCAAGCCAGCGAGTCGCAAATGTTGGCGGGAATAATAACGTGAGTTTTTGACGTTGATTGGGGTCTCTTAACTCTTGAACGGCCGTTTCCATCAGATTAAAAGACTGCTCAAGCTTGCTTAATAGCTGTTGACCGGCTGCTGTTAGCTCCAATCGATGATGACGACGCACGAACAGAGGAACGCCTAGATAGTCCTCTAAGTGTTTAATTTGTCTGCTTACGGCGCTTTGAGTGACATTCAGCTGACTGGCGGCCTTAGTAAAGCTCAGGCATTTTCCTGCTGTTTCAAAAACACGTAACGATGTCAGTGCGGGCAATGAACGCATAAAGTGACCTTAAGCAAAGCTATATTGAGAGTTTAATGATGTCTAAGCATAAAAACTTAGCAGTCTTCAGCTCATTGTGTTTCATTATGAAATAGCGATATTACTCTACTTTCTCAAAAACGGCTATTCCCAAATATACCAACCACTTGCTGTTTACTAGTACCAGTTTCAAATATTATTAGTATAGGATGTTGAATATTAATCAACTATTAAGCACAAAAAGGCCTGAATATATCAGGCCTTAAAACAAAACTATTTTAGAGGAGTGCGTCCCACAGCACAGCTGCGGAACTGATAATTACTAACGCTTACCGACTAACCGTCACCAAAGTACACCCACACACCTTTAGTTTTGGTGTAAGAAGACAACGAATGAATGGCCATTTCTTTACCCCAACCACTCTGGCGGAAACCACCAAACGGTGCAGCAAGTCCATAACAGCCGTAACGGTTAATAAATAACATACCTGCATCAATCTGCTCTGCCACACGATGAGCGCGAGACACGTCACTGGTATACAGACCTGCAGCTAACCCATAAGCAGTAGCATTGGCCATCTCTACCGCTTCTTTGGTCGTATGGAATCGAGTACAGCACAGTACAGGACCAAAAATTTCTTCTTGTGCAATGCGTGAGTCTTGGCTAACTTCAGAGAAAATAGTAGGTCGAATGAAATACCCTTTGGCATTGTCGCCCTCGGTATCTGCATAACCACCAGCGACAAGCTTGGCTTCTTTTTTACCGATTTCTATGTATTCTAAAATTTTATTGAACTGTGCTTCGTTACATTGTGGCCCTTGAGTGACTGTCTCATCAAACTGATTGCCACACCTCACAGCATTAGCCTTTACGATTAACTTATCAACCACTTGGTCATAAAGACTGTCATGAATCAAAAAGCGAGTCGGCTCTGAACACTTCTCACCTTTATGGGAGAACATGACAGTAAAGGCACGGTCAATCGCACCATCTAGGTCTGGTGTATCTTCAAAGAAGATACAAGGTGACTTACCACCCAGCTCTAAAGTGGCAGACTTAAGATTAGACAGTCCTGAGTTCTGTACGATTTTACGGCCAACGTCAGTACTACCTGTGAAAGAAACTTTGTGTACGTTGTCGCTCAAGGTAAGTTGATTTGCCATTTCGCCATTGGTTAATAGCATGTTGATCACACCTTTAGGAAAATCTAGATGCTCATCGATCAGTTCTACCAAAAAAATGCTCGTTAATGGGGTATATTCTGATGGCTTGATGATGACAGGATTACCCATAGATAAAGCGGCGGCTAACTTTAAGCTGGTCTGATATAAAGGAAAGTTCCACGGTGCTATCAGTGCGCAAACCCCTATTGGCTCTTTTATCGTATAGTTTAAAAAACCATCTTCAACAGGTGAAGTTTCGCCATAAAATTTATCCGTCCAGCCAGCGTAGTATTCAAAAATATCAGCACAAGTCGGAATATCATCTACCATAGACTCAGAAAACAGCTTACCATTAGGTAAAGACTCCAGTACTGATAACTTTTCTGTGTTATCGCGAATCAACTGGGCTATCTGACGCAGCATATTGGCGCGCTGTGGGCGGCTAATTTTTGCCCATACGCCCGACTCATAACACTGGTTAGCCATAGACGCTGTGTATTCAACCTGATCTGCATCAGCTATCTCAAAACTGCATAGTGCTTCACGATTTGCAGGGTTGGTGACGACCCACTTTTCATCGCTTGCACCATCGACCCATTCACCATTAATGTACTGACGTTTAGGACTGGTGAGCCAGTTATAAGCCCAAGATAAAGGAATATTTTCGTTAGAATTCATGTGATGCTCCATGTTTTATTTAAGTGACTTTCCGTTATAACGTGGTTTTTCATGATAGAGAGCATTTTCGCTGCTATCTTCACGATTACTAATGAGTCTGAAGGAACACTGGTTGAGTCGCAATTGACATTAGCGCATAGTGTTGTGCAAAAAACTCATCCTTCTGATCGTATTTTATTTTTCTAAATACGCTCTAATCTTTTCTAGGTCTCCGCCTGTTTCTTTGTAGACACGTGCGGTAAATGAATAACCATGGGTTTTTTTAAGACGCATCAGTGTGGGGATAAGCGTGTTGACGTTAGCGTTATTACGCTTTATATCTGGCGCCATACCAGACAGACAATGCTGATCAAACGCCTGCATGCCACTGGTCAGTACTGACATTGCATCGAGCAAGTTACTAATGATAATAGACTGCCAAGGACTATAGTCTAACTCACCGTGGTCTTGCGTCATCTGAACCGCATAACAATGCCCACAAGCTTGCATAGCACACTGCACCAAGTATTCAGGGATAGTTGGATTTATTTTTCCTGGCATGGCTGAAGAACCAGGTTGCACAGCAGGTAGTATAATCTCACCAAAACCTGTCTCTGGCCCTGATGCCATCAGCCGAAAATCTTTCGCAATGCGTAACAGTGCTCTTGCAAGTTGATCTAAATCAGCAGCCACTTTCGCTAAATCATCATAACTTTGAGATGCATCAAAAAAATTATCGGTGTGCATAAAACGATCTGATGCTTCCATCTCATTTATATTGCCGATTATTTTGTCAAAAAACGCATCAGAGCAATCTCCTTTGCGGCCAATAATATTGCCACCCAAATTAATCTTGTAAAGCTCATCGATACTATTGTCTAACCGTTGCTTTTGACGCTTAAGCTGCGCACGATAACCACCAAACATATCGGCGAAACTAATATCGACCGCGTCTTGCAAGCATGTACGAGAAAGCTTTAACACCTCTTTCCACTTATCAGCTTGCACCTCAAAAGTGTCAATCAACCCTTGCAATGTCCCCGTTAATTCTTTTCTCTTATCAATCACTGCTAAATGACAAGCAGTGTTCAAAACATCACTTGTCGAGTTGTTGAGATTGACATGATCATTGGGATGTATGGGGTAATAACTGCCAAGCGGCTGATTGAAGGTATCGTGGTTCGCGACGTTAGCAATAACCTCATTTAGATTCATATTGCTAGAAACGCCGCCGCCGCCATGAAAAGAATGCACCTGAAATTGCTCCACGGGCATTTTTTCAAGTAGATAGTCAACAGTAGCCACAATAGCTTGACCCATCTCAGCGTCGATTTCTTTTGTTTCTATATTGATTAAAGCCGCCAGTTTTTTGACCTTTAGCAACCCCTGTAACAATTCAGGATAAGCCGACAAAGGTTTCTCACCATTTAAGGGATATAACCGTATGGCCCTCTGTGTTTGTACGCCATATAAAGCATTGATTGGGACCTCGAGACAACCAATCGAATCTTCTTCAACGCGATACTGATACTCCGACATTTTTAGCTATCCTTGCCTGATTGCAATTGTCAGTTTGGAGAGTCAAACGATATATCTACTACTAAAGACTGATTAGTCGTCTGCTCTTTCCATACTTTTGAGGTCCAAAGTATTTAACTTGCTTTATCCATAAAAGTTAATTTTTCTGGGCGAGCAACACGTGGAATGCGCTTGCCTGACGTATAGTCGTTTATCAGGTCGCAAGGTGTATAGTTACGCTCAAGCTCGTATATCTCTTCAACAGTAAGCTTCATTTCAACGGCGGCTACTGCGCTATTAAACTGCGCCACTGTGTCGGCTCCAACCAACATAGAAGACACTTCAGGTTTATTTAAAACCCAAGCCTGTGCTACTTGTGCAGGTAAACAGCCACGCGCATTGGCAATTTTGGCCACTGAATGTGCGATATCTTTAGAAGCCTGATCGTTGTACATCTCTGCAGTAAAGAAGTCCGTCTGATTGCGAGTTGATTGCAAATCACTGGTTAAAATACCACGCGCTAAAGGACTGAAAACCGACACACCAATGCCCTGATCCATACAGAAAGGAATCATTTCTCGCTCTTCTTCTCTATACGCACAGTTCAATTGCAACTGCATGTTAATTGGACGTGCCCAACCATTTTTATCGCAAACTTGTAGTATTTTGGCCAGCTGCCAAGTGTACATAGTTGAAACACCGATATATCGTGCCTTACCTGCTAATACGATGTCGTTCAGTGCTGCCATAGTTTCTTCCACTGGGGTTTCAGTATCAAAGTAGTGCAGCATATAGATATCTACATAATCCGTGCCCATACGCTTTAATGAGTTATCAATAGCATTGAAAATATTTTTTCGTGAATGCCCTTGTGCATTAATGTCATTGCTCATGGCATATCCTACTTTGGTAGTGATAACTAAGTCATCTCTACGAGCGATACGGCGCAATACGTTACATACGACTTCTTCACCAGCGCCGAGAGAGTAAAAATCGGCTAAATCGATGAAGTTAATACCCATATCGAGCGCATGTGCAATAATCGGCTCACTTTCTTTTTCATTAAAGATCCAAGGTTTCCATTCTTTTGAACCCATGTTCATGGTACCAAGACAAAGGCGAGATACTTTTAGTCCAGACTGTCCGAGTTTGACGTATTGCATATTTGATCCTTAAAGGTAATCGTAGATATAGTTCTACTAGATAGTATGGTTACCGCATTTTTGAACGTGTTTTTATTGCCACTCTGCTTACGTTATTGAGCGTGAAGGCTCATTAGTTTTCCTTACCTCAGTTGATGATGTTGGTTCTAGCTCAACAATACCCCCATTAATCTCAACCCTACGGGCTAACTTTAAAAATGAAAATCCTGCACCTAATACAATCAACATACCGGGTACACCAGACAAATTGAACAACATCTTGATGGCATCAACCCCAATAAAGCTTGCACTGATCCAGGCGACAAAGGCTACGGCACAGCCCCAAATCGTTTTCACCCATAAAGGAGACGTCAAGTTATCTGAATCAACCCCTTGGATACATAGACCGCCAATCGCATCGGTCGTCGAATCGGCCGCCGTCACAAAGGTAATAAAGCAAGCAAATATGAATAGCGCACTGAGTAAAGTACTACCAGGTAACTGATTGAACAGCACATAAATCACCGAAGCAAAACCATTATCTTGATAGGCTTGGTACATAATGCCGCCCATGGTGGTATCAAAGAACAGTGAAGAACCACTGAATACACTGAACCACACAAATCCGAAAGCAGATGGCAGTAATAGATTGACCATGATGAACTGACGGACGGTATAGCCGCGGGCAATTTTTCCAAGAAACAAACAGCTTAGTGGCGCCCAAGCAAACCAACTGGCAAAGAAAGCAACTGTCCACCAACCTGGCCACGGGTCATTACCAGAAGCACCTGTGACTAGGTTGCGTGCAAAAAAGTCAGAAAGATAAACCCCTAGTGACTCAACACCCAATGATAAGATAAAGGCAGTTGGGCCCACCACAAATATGAATAGAGCCCCTACAAAGTAGAGCCAAGTATTGATTCGAGCAAGCGTTTGGATACCGCGGTGCAGTCCAGATGCAGCAGATATAAGGGCTGCCCCTATAATAACGATAGCGATAATTGCATACCCAGTCGTACTTTTCCCAATGCCCAATACAGATTCCATGCCGTCACTTATCACCAACAGCCCAGAAGTCAATGTTGCAGACATACCCAGTACAACGGCAAACAACGCTAAACCGTCAACCACTTGACCACCAATACCATCAACCCAGCGCCCCAAAATTGGACGTAACATTGAGCCAATCGAAAATGGCAATTTCAGGTTATGAAATGCTAGAGCAAATGCTAAACCGGCAACCGTATAAATCGAGTAAGGGGTAATCGTCCAATGTACAAAAATAGTAGACATCGAAAAGCGCATCGCTTCAGGGCTTTCAGGGATAATTCCTAAATATGCGGGAGGCTCATGATAATGCAGTACTGGTTCAGCAACAGACCAAAATAGAATGCCCATTGCGATAACCGTCGTTAGCGACACTGCAAACCAACGAAATGGTGTCAGCATTTGAGACGCGTTTTCGCCACCAATACGCACTCGGCCTATTGGGGCAAAAAAAGCATACGCTGCGATAAACACCATGAACAAAGCACTAAGGTTGAATAACCAAGAAAGGTTAGCCATGATCATGCTATTTAGACTTGATGTGCCTGTGATAAAATTTTGTTTATCAATGATTGTATAAGCGACTGTTAATACCAAGCAAATAAATGCAGGCCAAAAAGTCACTGGTCGTAATTTTGCCATACAAACTTCCTTGTTATGGTTCTAATTGCTGTTAAGATTACTTCAAATCTTAGTTAGTTGAAAAATGATATAAAGTCTATCAAGCATGAGTTAAAGTAATGCCACAAAATAGCGGCATACTTTTTAGGAGGGGTTCGCCTCAAGAAGTATTAGACTGAGTGATGGACTATCCTACTTCTCAAAACACCCCCTAATAGCCATAAAAAAAGGTTGCTAGCACTATGTTTTATATAGCGTTAGCAACCTTTTTTTATTATGTATCTTTATTAAGTGATGTTCTTAGGTTAGGTGATGTTATTGTTAGGGTCTGTTGTACGGCGAACCAATAGTTATAACTATCTACTGTAATCGGTTCAATATAGTTTGGATACAAGGAAGGCCAGTGAGAGTACTACAACTCTTAGACTAAGAAAGCCTGACACCGTATCCAAGCTATAGAAGATTGATTATCAAAACCATCTACTGCTATACATTTACAGAACAAACAAACCCTAGCCTACTATCTTGTCTTGCCACTTCTCTATTCATAGTTCTGATTAAAAATAACAGACAGCTCATTCGCCGCCTCTTGCATAAGGGGTACATAACTAAGCAACTCCTCTAGACTTTTTCTCACTGTCGGACCGTGTGTAAACACGGTGGCAAACGATTGTTGATCCCCATTGGGAATCATGACTGCACACGCTACCATACCCGGAATAAACTCTTCATTATCTACACCTACTCCCGTCTCACGCGTTGCCGTGATCGTTTTCATTAATTGTTTTTTATCGGTCTGAGTTTTAGTCGTTAATGCGTGTAACGACATTTTCTCAACGATGCGCCCACACTTTTCATTCGATAGTTGCGATAACAATAATTTACCACTAGCACTGGCCCAAACAGGAACATGAGTACCCGACGGTAGAAATATTTGCAACGGCCAATCTGACATAACGCGATCGATATAAACCACGTCTAAGTCTTGTAAAATCGAAATACCTACCGTCTCTCCTATTTTTGCTGACAGCTCATTCAATATGGCCAATCTTTCATTTTTAAAATCACTATTTTGTAATAAGTTCATAGCAAGCTTATACGTGCGTTTTCCGCAAGTTACCTTCCCTGGTAAGTCTAACTGAACGAATCCAAGATCCTGCAATTGATCTAATAACCGATACATACTCGGCACCGGAACTTCTAGAGTTTCAGCAAGGTCACTCACACTCATTGGTCTTTGCGAGTGGGCAAGCACTTCCACTATTTGTAAAACACGCTCAACACTTGAACCCTTCTTTTTAGTATTACTCATTATTTAGTTTAAACCTCTAGCTGATTCTCAGCGAATAAATTTATTTATTATAACGATAAAATTTACGCTTTTGCGTCTTGCTATTATAAAAATATTCTGTTACTTTTTACATAACGATAAGAATTTTATCATTATGTGAAATTTATATTTAAATACTATCCACTTTTGTGAATAGTCCGTACGACGATTGAGCCACTTACCAAGCTCATATCTGACGTCATTAATTCAAGGATGAATAACTATGTCACACAGTATCTTGCTCCCAAGGACGATGGAAATTGGACGCGATGCCTGTAAAAAGCTACCTGCAATATTAGCTAGCTTAGGGGTAAAAAAACCACTGATTATCACTGACGAAATGATGATCAAACTGGGCTATGTTGATAACGTTCAGGCTATTTTGAAAGAAGCTCAAATCAATGCTGATGTGTTTTCAGATACGGTACCCGAACCCACTGAAGGCTCTATCAAAGCAGGCGTCTCTCAAGTCAAATCACAAGATTATGATGGTTTGATTGCTTTAGGTGGCGGCAGCCCTATCGATAGTGCGAAAGCAATCTCAATCTTGGGTAAGTTTGATGGGGTCATGCGTGATTATAAGTTTCCTCGTCAAGTAGATGAAACTGGCTTGCCTATCATCGCCATACCAACTACTGCTGGAACAGGATCAGAAGTCACACGTTTCACCATAATTACTGATGATGATAACAATGAAAAATTATTGTGTGTCGGTATGGGTTTCATGCCTATCGCAGCCATTATTGATTATAGCCTCACGCTCAGCGTACCGCCGCGTACTACCGCGGATACAGGTATCGATGCGATGACCCATGCTATCGAAGCATATATCAGCCCAAAACGTAACGCTTATAGCGACCAACAAGCACTCGCGGCTCTACGCTTGATTGGACCCAATATCCAAACCGCTTATCACGATGGAAAAGACGAGGCAGCCCGTGAAGCAATGATGCTAGGTTCTACCTTGGCAGGTATTGCTTTTTGCAATTCTTCAGTGGCGCTAGTGCATGGTATGAGTCGTCCAATCGGTGCTTTTTTCCACGTACCGCATGGCTTATCAAATGCCATGCTACTACCAACAATTACCGAGTTTGGCATCTCAAGTGCACCCGACCGTTATGCTGACTGCGCACGCGCCTTAGGCGTCACTGACTCTGCTGATACAGATGATGAGGCAAATATCCGTTTGATCGATTTTCTCAAAAACTTAAACAAAGAGTTGCACGTGCCTACACTCGCAGAATTTGGTGTGCAAAAAGCGGATTTTGACAAGCTCGTCAACACCATGTGCGAGCAAGCCTTTGCGTCAGGGTCACCGAACAATAACCCTCGCATACCCAGTCTTGAAGAAATGACTCAGCTCTACACCATGTTGTGGGATGACAGTAGTACAGACCATTCATAACGCTGAAATCGCTTTATTAAATATCAACCCACCAATAGTACATACACATGTTTAAAGGATATAAACCATGCAAACGATAGGACATTTTATTAACGGAAGCTTAGTCAATAATGATAGCCAGACTCAAGACGTTTACAACCCCTCAACGGGCGAACTGAGTAAAAAAGTTGCTTTGGGCGGCGAAAAAACCATCGGTGAAGCAGTAGCTGCTGCTAAGGCTGCATTCCCAGCGTGGAGTAACACACCACCCATAAAACGCGCGCGCGTGATGTTCAAATTTAAAGAATTGCTCGAGCAGAATGCCGATGAGATTTGCCGCTTGATCGGTGAAGAGCACGGAAAAATTGTTCACGATGCGGCAGGTGAGCTACAACGCGGTATTGAAAATGTAGAATATGCGTGCGCTGCACCTGAGCTACTAAAAGGTGAGCACAGTCGTAATGTTAGCTCAAAGATCGACTCTTGGAGTGAGTTTCATCCGCTAGGTGTGGTCGCTGGTATCACGCCCTTCAACTTCCCTGCGATGGTGCCACTGTGGATGTTCCCGATGGCCATCGTTTGTGGTAACACTTTTATCCTAAAACCATCTGAGCGTGATCCAAGCTCTACGCTATTCATCGCTCAGTTGTTGCAAGAAGCGGGGCTTCCAGAAGGCGTTATCAACGTTGTCAATGGTGGTAAAGAAGCTGTTGATGCCATCTTGCATCATCCAGATGTAAAAGCAGTCAGCTTTGTTGGCTCGACCCCTATCGCTGAATACATCTATACGACCGCAGCGGCACAAGGCAAGCGTTGCCAAGCGCTGGGCGGTGCCAAAAACCATGCGATTGTGATGCCAGATGCGGACTTGGATAACGTTGTCACGTCATTACTAGGCGCAGCCTTTGGTTCATCAGGCGAACGCTGTATGGCATTATCCGTTGCCGTAGCAGTCGGTGATGAAATTGCCGATAAGATGATTGCTGCACTAAAACCTGCCATTGAAGCGCTCAAATTTGGTGTGCATTCAGAGAAAAGTAATGACTTTGGCCCTGTTATTACCAAGGCACATAAGTCTAAAGTCGTAGAGCATATCAAAAGTGCTGCCGATCAAGGCGCAACATTGGTCGCAGACGGCTCTGACGTTCAACCAGAAGGTTATGAAAACGGATTCTTTATTGGCCCAACACTGATTGACAACGTTACCAAAGATATGGACAGCTACAAATCCGAGATTTTTGGTCCAGTACTGCAAGTCATGCGTGTACAAACCATGAGCGAGGCAGTACAGCTCATCAATGACCATGAATATGGTAATGGTACATGTATTTATACCAGAGATGGTGAAGCGGCTCGTCACTTTATTGACAATATCGAAGTTGGCATGGTTGGTGTCAATATCCCACTACCGGTACCAGTCGCGTCTCAAAGCTTTGGTGGCTGGAAGCGCTCATTGTTTGGTGACTTGGCCATGTACGGGCCAGACGGTGTACGTTTCTTCACGCGTCGTAAAACTATTACGCAGCGCTGGCCAAGTGCGGCAGTGAGAGACGAGAAGCAATTCTCAATGCCCACTTAATACAATTATCTCTCAAGAGCATC
The DNA here is from genome assembly GCF_001435845.1 of Psychrobacter sp. P11G3. NCBI lineage: Bacteria > Pseudomonadati > Pseudomonadota > Gammaproteobacteria > Moraxellales > Moraxellaceae > Psychrobacter > Psychrobacter sp. P11G3. The sequence goes on along the minus strand of NZ_CM003596.1, from coordinate 1,680,706 downwards.
ACCTCACAGTTGCTCTCAAAAATATTAAATAGTATGTCAAAAACTGGTGCTTGCATCTTACCCACATCACACGTGGATAGATAGCGAGCACTCTGACTATATAGTTTGGTAGCTACTGATCTCTATGGTACCGCTCTTCACTAAATCTTTATTTCTGATAATTCCAATTTTTCGTAGTAATAGCATAATAAAATTCTAAGGATGGATGACTATGCAAGCAACTCATGAATTGCCACTCATCGGTGTCAAGGTAATCGATTTTGGCCAATATATCGCAGGTCCTGCTGTAGGTATGATGCTTGGTGACTTAGGCGCAACCGTGGTTCATATCGATCCCCCGTCAGGTCCAAAATGGCAAAGTCCCGCTAATGCCGTATTAAATCGCAATAAATTGATGTTAAGACTCGATCTTAAGACGGATGATGGACTATCACAGGCTAAACAATTGATTTTGGAAAGTGACATTGTCATCGAAGGTTTCCGTCCTGGAAAGATGGCAGAGATGGGTCTGGATCTGGTAGCACTGCGAGCAGAACGTCCACAATTGATCACATTGTCCATCCCTGGGTTTGCATCGAATGATGAACAGCGTCGTGAACTACGTGCCTATGAAAGCATCGTATCAGCGAGCTCAGGTGTGTTTACTGACATGGGTTTAAACCGTGTCCTAATGGGAATCAACCCATCGTTTTCTCCCCTGCCACTTCCCTCGGCTTATGGTGCAATGCTGGCAGGTTCCTCAGTCGTTTTTGCACTACAAGCACGTGAAAATACTGGTCTTGGCGATGCTATTGAAGTTCCTCTTGCTGCTGCTGTCATGGAAGGTCTCTGCTACAACTCAATAGAGATTGAAAACCTTCCTGAACGTTATTTGACTCAGCGTGAAGTTGAAATTCAACGTCGTCGCGTTGAAGGTATTCCGATGAACATGGGATACGAAGAGTTGCAAGAACTGCTAGATCCTTTTTATCGTAGCTATATGTGTAAAGACGGGCGTATGTTTTACGTAGTATGTCCTAGCCACAAATATCACGCTAAGCGTTGTTTACAAGTATTGGGATTATACGACGAGTTACTTGCGGAAGGATTGACTGAAGAAGAAGACACTTATTTACCTTCTAGTCAATGGACATCTGATACATCGCTTGGGGTTTATCCAATGCCAAAACATTGGGCAGATCACATTGCTGAAAAAATGAAAGGCGCTTTTTTACTACGTACTTCAAAAGAGTGGCAAAAGATTTTTGGGAAACGAGGCATACCTGGAGCACCGCAGCGTTGGTTACAAGAATGGATTCGTGACGATCATGCAGAAACTGCAGGCCTCATGATTGAAGTTGACGATCCAACTTACGGTAAAATGATCCAGCCAGGGCCGATTGTTTGGTTAGAAGGGTGTGGGGAGTCAATGCTGCAACCTAAACCGCCCATGCCTACTACTTTTGACGAGGTATTCAAAAAACTCAAGAGCTTCAAAACCAAGTTGCCTTCAATAAAGGAGACTAATGAAAAGCACGGTTGGTTAGATGGTGTTCGAGTTATTGATCTTTGTAATGTTATTGCTGGGCCACATTCAGCAAGTTACCTAGCACGTTTTGGTGCTGAAGTTATCAAGCTTGACTCTGCTTCTCCATTGTACGATAGCTGGAATACTGTCATTTATGGCATGTCTCAAATGACTGGTAAACGCTCTATCCTTGCTGATATCGGCAAAGGTGAAGGCCGAGAGCTGTTTGAGAAATTGGTTCGTTCCGTTGATGTCATTGTTTGGAATGCGACCGATACGCAAATTCAGAAAATGGGGCTAGATACTGAAGGGTTAAAGGCCTTAAATCCAGAAGCCATTTTCTGCAAGCTGGATTGCTTTAGTGGTGTTCGCAAAGGTCCATGTAGTGATTTCATAGGATACGATGATGTGGTGCAAGCATCTACTGGCATCATGCTACGTTGCGGTGGTGCTATGGATACGCCTGAAGAGCATGCTCACGTAGGTACCATTGATGTCATGTGTGGTTTTGGCGGTGCAATGAGCATTGGCGTAGCGCTATATCAAAAATACCGTACCGGGCGTATTGGACGTGGCCGTACATCACTAGTCGCCAATAGCGCGTTGTTGCAAATCCCTTATTGTTATGACTTTGAAAAACGTGGGTTATTTAATGAGCCATCCGGTCGCGAAACCAATGGCCATGATGAGTTGACGCGCTTTTACTATACGTCTTCAGGGAATTACTTATTATTAAACGCATATGAAGTCGATGTAAAAAACTTCGAAAACGTTGAAGACTTACAAGGTTTCAGTGAGCTAGATAAAAGTGAACGTGCAGCATTCTTGTCTAATATTTTTCAAAAAGCGCCTGCTCATGACTGGGTAGAACGTCTACAAGCTGCCGATATTGCGGCTGTCGTCTGTGCAGATATTAATGCGTTACGTGCTGAATACAGCCGTATAGCAGATGGTACACCAGGTACTGATCATGGTAGTTATTCGTTTTCAATTTATGAAGATCATCCAAGTGGTCATAAAGTGACACAACTTGATCCTTATGCTATTCGTCCATCGAATAGTATCGTGTACGCACTCTCTCGACCTGAGAAATTTGGGAGATCAACTCGCCAAATCATGCGAGATCTTGGTTACAGTGAAATAGAAATTGAGGCAAGTATCGCTAGCGGTTATGTGAGCGATAGCTGGAGTCAAGAATATCTACCAAGTTAATAACAAATTAACTTAGGAAACATCATCGTCTAGACCCTAAGGCCAAAGTGAATAAGTGTGTCATTAAACAAAAAGCTGTCAATACGAAACAATGGATAAAGCACATGAGAATTTTTGATAAAACTTAACTACTTTTGGCCCTATAGGTTTAGGAAAGTACCACTTGATGACCTACCTTAAATGACATGAATTAAACAGTTGAAAGGATTGCAACACTTAACATTCATTAAAATGAAAAATATACTATCTAAAGGATTAGATATGAGACAGAAACGCAGACAACCTTTAACCAATTTACCGATTAAGGTAGCAACAAAAGGCTTTTACGAGGGGTTTAATAAAGACGTTACGATTACTGCCAAAATTCTACTTGGTTTGCTCATTCTCTGGGCTGTCATCTTTCCTGAGAACTCACTCTCCATACTAGGCTCAATCAATAGCTTTTTGCTCAATCACTTTTCGACATGGTACATCTTATGTGTGGCCTTTTTCTTAGTATTAGCATTGCTTCTAGCGTTTATTCCACGCTATGGCAAGCTCATTTTAGGAGATCAAGGGGATAAACCTGAGTTCTCCAACTTTTCATGGTTTTCAATGATCTTCGGCGCAGGTATTGGGGTTGGCATGTTAACCTTTGCAACCGCAGAACCTATGTATCATTTTGCAAACAATCCTGAAGTTATTAAAGGTATGGCAACAGGCTATGGTGCCGATAATGTACGTTACGCCTATAAATGGGCATTTCTACATTGGGGTTTTAGCGCATGGATTTGCTATTCCTTAGTCGGGCTCTCAATGGCATATTTTTCCTTTAGACGCAAACTACCACTTACCATTCGTTCAGGGCTAGCGCCATTATTTGGCAAAAAACTGTCAGGTAGGCTCGGTGATACAATCGATATTGTCGCTGTTATTGCAACGATTTTGGGTGTAGCACAAACACTAGGATTTGGGGTCGAGCAATTTGTTTCTAGTATGCATCGCGTTGGTATGGGTGAATGGTTAATCAATGCTGACGGCAAGTCGTCAGCCACAGCGATTATCGTTGCATTGATTGTCATCGTTGGAGTAGCAACACTCTCTGCTCTTTCTGGCCTTGGTAAAGGTGTAAAATGGTTATCCAATATAAATATGTGGCTAAGTCTTGTTCTTTTTGCATTTTTCTTAATATTTGGTTCTACCTTCTTCGGTCTACAGTCTTTTTTCGTAGGTCTGTTTGATTATGTTGTCGCTCTTCCTGAGCTCCTAGTGACTGTTTGGCAGCCTAATGGCACACCTGTCGGTGACACACTTTCTACATGGCAAAAAGATTGGTCCGTTTTTTATTGGGCATGGTGGATCGCCTTTGGTCCTTTTGTTGGTGTGTTCTTTGCTCGTATTTCACGTGGTCGCAGCATTCGTGCTTATCTATTAGGGACTGTTGTACTACCGGCATTAATGTGTTTTATCTGGTTCTCAGTGGTAGGAGGAACCGCGATTGATTTAACGCTCAGTGGTATTGCTGGTGATGCGATTTCAGGTGTGGGCCAAGAAGCTCAGTTATTGGCGATGCTTGATGTGATGCTATCACCCGGTTTTGCTTGGATAATGGCCATTTTAGTTTTAGTCTTATTATTGACTTATTTAGTTACTACGTTAGATTCGGCAATTTTAGTTATCAATACTATTAACTCAGGTGGTAATGAAGGACCGAAAGGCCGGCCGCATATTATCTTTTGGGGTGTTATCTTAGCATTGGTTGTTGGAGTACTACTGATAAGCGGAGGCTTAGGTGCAATTAAAACAGCGATGGTAATAGGTGCCTTGCCTTTTAGTTTTGTAATGGTACTGATGGGGATATCTCTTGTGAAAGCCATTCTCTATGATACCAGTCCAGATAAGACATCCACTATAAATGCAGTCGACAAACAGTGACTGAAATGAGCATACCAAGTGTAGCGTTTGATTACGGTTTAACGAAAGTTAGTTAATTGCTCTATGCACTGAACATCAAGGTTTGATAGCAGTTAGTTTATACCACTGCAGAAACAAAAAAGGTTGCCGACACTATATATAATATAGCGTTAGCAACCTTTTTTATTTAATGCTTTACTTAGATAATGTATCTAATATTAGGAATTTTTATATCTAATCTCTAACCTAGAAAGAAGTACGGCGATAGTTACGATATTCAGGTAACCAAAAGTTCGCTTTTAATCGGCGTTGTAAATTCTCCGATGTGATAGGTAGTGCTAGCTTATCTTGAGCCGCTTGCAATGCCACTGCATACGCTATTTTTTCACTGATCTCTCTGATAACTTTGATCGGCGGTAGGATGGCACCAGGTGCTTTTTCGTATTCCATTGATATATCTGCAAGGGCTTGGCTTGCCGCCGTTAGCATATTATCGCTGATACCTGACGCACGTGCTGCTAAAACACCTAGACCAATACCCGGGAAAATATAGCTGTTATTACACTGAGAAACCTCAAAAGACTGACCGTTATAAGTGGTATGAGGAAACGGACTACCCGTCGCAACAATTGCCTTACCTTTACTCCAATTCATGACTTCTTGCGGCGTTGCTTCCACACGAGACGTTGGATTTGAAAGTGGTAGTACAATTGGGTGCTCAGTATTAGCACATAGCGACTCGATCACTTCTTGGGTAAACAGACCTTTTTGTCCGCTAACACCAAATAATACGGTGATTTTTGCTTGTTTAACCACTTGCGCTAAGCCGAGTTTCTTGCTTTTATCCCAGCTGGCAATAGCTGATTCTTTTTGTACTAACGGTTCTTGGAATTTTTGCAGCTCTGTCATGCCATCTGTTAGCAAGCCATAGCGATCAACCATGAATACTTGACTACGAGCTTGCTCTTCAGTCAATCCTTCACGCTGCATTTGGCGAATGATATGCTCAGCAATACCGCAACCCGCAGATCCTGCTCCTAAAAATGCGATATTCTGTTGGCTAAGTTTTTGACCTTTATTTAGACACGCTGCAATCAGAGTACCAACCGATACCGCAGCAGTCCCTTGAATATCATCATTAAAGCAGCATAGCTGATCACGATATTTATTCAATAATGGTGTCGCGTTTTCCTGAGCAAAATCTTCAAACTGCAATAACACTTCTGGCCAACGGCGCTTAACGGCTTGAATGAATAAGTCCACAAATTCATTATATTCATCGCCAGAGATGCGCGGATTTCTCCAGCCCATATACATAGGATCGTCAAGCAGCTGTTGGTTATTGGTGCCGACATCCAGCAAAATAGGTAGACAATAAGCTGGGCTAATACCACCACAAGCCGTGTATAAAGACAACTTACCGATTGGAATACCCATACCGCCAATACCCTGATCCCCTAGGCCCAATATACGTTCACCGTCAGTAACAACGATCACTTTAACGTTTTGTTTGGTGGCATTTTGTAGCATATCGTCGATTTTGTGACGCTCAGGATATGAGATAAACAAACCACGTTTACGACGATAAATTTGCGAGAATTTTTCACACGCCTGACCAACGGTTGGGGTATAAATGAGCGGCATGACTTCTTCGATATGCTGCTCAATGAGATGATGAAATAAGGTTTCATTGGTATCTTGGATGTTACGCAAGTAAATATGCTTATCCATCGCGTCAGTGAATGAGCTTAGTTGATGATAAGCACGTAATGATTGCTCCTCAATCGTTTCAATATTATGAGGTAATAGCCCCGTTAAATTAAAGCTACTACGTTCTTCTGATGAAAAAGCACTACCTTTATTCAGTAAAGGTGTCTCTAAAAGAGCGGGTCCAGCAACAGGAATATATAAAGGACGCTTGTTTGACATAATGTAATCTTCTTATTAAAGGCATATGAGTGAAAGCCATACTGAGTGAAAGCTATGCTAGTGCTGCATTATACATAGCATCGACTGGTATTTAACAATAGATAACAAAATCATTTTGAATAAATATGCTTCTGAACTTGAGGCCACTGATATATTTGCCTAGAAATAATCAAAAAGCACTACCAATCGGCAGTGCTTCTGAAGGTGTACTGAACGTTTATAATAGACAAACACTGAACTATTCAGCTACTTTGCTACTTTGCTTAGCTACTGATAAATAATCAGCCCAATGCCACTTTTAAAGTTCAGTTATAGACAGCACGAGCAATTACGTTTGGTTTTCGGCATTTTACCAATACCCGGATTAAAGGTATTGGTTGGGTCTAAGCTTGCATAAAAGTTCTGCAAATCAGGTTCCGCTTCGTATAGGTGTCCGACATTATGCTCAGCAGGATATTTGGCTCCACGTGCGCTCAGTAGCTCTAACATCATCTTTTTAACAAGATGTGCATCACTGCCCTTCTTCAGAATATAGTCTTGATGAAACACATAACAAAAGAAGTGTCCATAATAGAGTTTCTTCTCCAAATGCTGTTCAATGTCTTCAGGTAGCGTTTCGAGCCATTCTAATTCGTTACGTGGTATGGCAATATCTAATGCCAATATATCGCCGACGTCTTTTTCATGTATGACTTCATACCTTAGTGCGGCACCTGCTGCGGCAAAGCGATGTAAAAAGGCGCTTTCTGATTCTTCTTGACTACATTCAAAATAGTTACCCGTATTTGAAGCGTCGAAAAACACCTTCAGAAAATCCTGTGCTTCTGCTATTCCAGCATCACTCATTTTTAAGATTAAATGATGCTCATATTGGTCGCGATACTCTAGCATTCGCTTCGGTAAATGCTTTGGAAATATATTGGCGACGAATTGCATGACTTTGTCAGTGAAATGCTTTGGCATCCATGACCATTTATGGAATTTTGCATCCATAGCACCTTTGATAGAAAATAGTCTAGGTAAGGCATTGGTACCAAGATGCTTAATACTCAGGAACGTGTCTTTTCCGTATTTAGCGGATACATCGAATATATCACGATGCATGTACTCACCTACTTCCGGAATATTATCGAAGCTTGATAATATTTGCCTCCTGAGCTGTGCAAGCTCACTCACACTGTTGGTACCTATATAAAATGTTTTCTCTTTTACAGCTGTTGGATAGGTATCAAGACGTACTGCAAACACGGCAAGCTTGCCAGCGCAGCCGCTTGCTTCATACAGTCTTCGCTTATCCGCATTAAAACGACTTGGTGTGCTTGCTTCAACATCTTTTACTCTAGCGATGTACTCTTTGTCAGATGCGAGCTTGCCAGTGTCAGGTAATGCTCTTTTATCAAAATTACCTGTTTGCAAGTTAGTGAGTATTTCTTCTGGGGTATCTCCTAACTCTACGTCTAGGTGGTTAACCAGCACTAGCTGACCGTGCTTGTCTATTTGGGCAAACAATGCCAGCTCAGTATAAGCAGGACCTCTTTTCACCAGAGCCCCACCAGAATTATTAGAGACACCGCCAATAATAGATGCACCTAACGTCGATGAACCGATGACCGAGTGAGGCGCTCTATTTACGGCTTTAAGCTGACTTTGCAACTGGTGCAACGTGGCGCCAGGTAAGCTAATCACTTGCTCGTTATCATTCACCAAATACAACTGATTCATTGCAAGGGTATTGATCACAACAACTGGTCTATCGTAGTCATTACCGCTCGGGGTTGAGCCTTCAGTCAGTCCCGTTTTTGCTGCTTGCATGATAATAATGCAGTCGCCTTCCACACATATCTCTAGACTACGCCAAATCTCCAGCAACGTTTGCGGAAACAAAACAGCCAAAGCGCTGCCGCCACCAGAGCGCCACCCCATTCTATAGTGTTCATTTTTTTCTGGATCGGCCTGTACATTGCCGGCTCCCAGTAAATGGGTTAGCTTGTCTAATACTTGCTCAGGATGAAGTGTGTCTTGGTCTTGATGCGCTATATTTGATGAGAAAAGGTTTGATGAAGCTCTATTTAATGACGGCATATGACGCTCTTTATTTAGTGATTGTGTGTCACTCATGATGCTAAAGGCCCTTGAAAACCAAAGATATAAATGGCAGCCATGACGATAATCCCGCAGAACAACACATAATAGATAGTAGGTAAAATAGTGATTAGAACCTTTCAAGCCGCCATACACAGTGATTGCTCATCAGTGTATCGATTAAATATTCAAAATTCCCTAAAATATTCTACGCCTTGTCAATACATTGATATATTGCATCAAAGGACAATGTTATTTTCTTTTTTTGCTATAATCCAAAACGTATTACACCAATTGGGGAACAAGTATGGGCAAAGCTGACGATATGGTTTTATTCGTCCAAGTGGTTGATGAAGGGTCATTTTCTCGGGTCGCTGAAAAGCTGTCATTAACGAATTCAGTGGTAAGTAAACGCATTGCAAGATTAGAAGAAAGCTTAAATGCACAGCTACTGTATAGGACAACCAGAAAGTTAAGCTTAACCGATGCAGGAAGGACGCTTTATAACAAAGCTAAAATCGCTAAATTTGCCTTTCAGGAAGCTGAAAATGCCGTTACAGGCTATGGTGAGGACATGAAAGGCAACATACGTATAACCATGCCAGCGGTCTCTGCAAATCTAATATTGAGCGAATCCATTGCCGAATTCTGTAAACAACACCCAGAAATATCAGTAGATTTACAGATTACCAATCGATTGGTTGATTTGATAGAAGAAGGATTTGATCTGGCGATAAGGACAGCAGAGCTTGAAGACTCATCACTCATTGCAAGACGTCTTATAGATAGCCAGTGGGTCATATGTGCGACACCAGACTATTTAGAGCGACACGGTACACCTCAAACCCCTGAACAATTACGGAGTCATGAGTGTTTGGTCTATAAGTTTGATCATACGGCGAATGGTATATGGCCGCTATATATAGATGGTACGGAGCAACTGCTTCCTGTACAGGGTCGGTTTCATAGCAATCATCTTAATGCGATTAAACAAGCGACTCTCAGCGACCTAGGTATCGCCTTTTTACCACAAGCTCTTGTTTATGAAGAGATGCAGCAAAATACGCTCACTCAAATTTTGCAACGCTTTACACGAAAGAAAATGGGCATGTATGCGGTTTACCCCAAGGCACGGCAACCGGACCAAAAGTTGAAACTGCTTGTAGCGCATCTGCGAGAATCATTACATCAAAAACAGGCTTACTACTGCTAATAACCTTTAGACAGATCAATAGGCTTGTCCACTCTAGCTGCTTCTCCGCTAATGCAATCCTTACGCACATAGCACAGTTGAAAAATGGTGCATGATACATGTGCAAACCTTCGAATGTGGCAACGAATTTATACGTAAGAATAATAATAGGGACAATAGCCTTCCTTATATATTGAATCCGTTAAATGCGATTTTTATCGTACATCTCTTTGATTCGCTTAACTAGGATAAATAATATGCTTGCTCCCAAGCCTAATATTGAGTAAATTCGGTAATATGATGCTAATGCTTTTAGAGCATACTAGATAGGACAATATTTTGACATCAACAGTCATTAAAAATGTCGTTATGATATGAAATTAGCCTTCAATTATCATAAAATCATCAGGTGTAAAGTTAGTAACATGGTCATCAAGTTATTGAATTATTTAATAATATAATAAGTCAAGTAGTATAAACTTATCTGATACTTGCATAGCGATATTTTTGGGTTCTCTTTAATGTTTTTATAAAAATGAAGGTTGAATAATGAAGTAAAACCATCTAATAATAGGTCTATAAGTTCTAGACATTTATCTAGCAACTTATATCCACTACTATTAGGAAATAAATACAATGACGTATAAAAATGTAACTGTCGCGGGAAGCGGCATCCTAGGCTACCAAATTGCTTTTCAGGCCGCATTTCATGATTTTAATGTCAGTGTCTATGACATCAATGATGAGGTTTTAGAAAAAGCAAAGTCAAAATTTCAATTGATGTGCAAGGCTTTTCGAAAGGATTTGAGGGCAACTCAAGAGCAGTTGGATAAGGCTTTTGATAATCTCAGCTACACCTCAGACTTAGCAGAAGCAGTCAAAGATGCTGATCTAATGATTGAAGCCATTCCCGAGATTCCTGAAATTAAAATCGAATTTTATGAAAAACTTGCCAAACTAGCGCCAGAGAAAACCATCTTTGCGACCAATACCTCAACCTTACTTCCTAGCCAGTTTGCAGAATCAACGGGACGACCTGCGCAGTTTTTAGCGCTACATTTTGCCAATAAAATTTGGATGCATAATGTCGCCGAAATCATGGGACATCCTGGGACAGATCCTAAAGTATTTGATGAGGTTGTTGCTTTTGCTACTGCCATCGGTATGGTGGCAATGCCGCTGGATAAGGAGCAACCCGGCTATATCATGAACAGTTTGTTGGCGCCTTTTATAGATGCAGCTTTGCAATTGGTTGCAAAAGAAGTTGCCGATCCACATACGATAGATAAAACGTGGATGATAGTAACTGGCGCGCCGTCAGGCCCCTTTGCCATATTGGACACTATCGGTATCAACACTGCCTACAACATCACAAAACTATCTGCTGAAAAAACTCAAAATCCTGTGAGGTTCAAGGCTGCTCAATATTTAAAAGAGCAATTAATCGATCAAAACAAACTAGGATTCGCGACTGGTGAAGGTTTCTACACTTATCCAAACCCAGCCTTTATGCAGCCTGATTTTTTGAAATAATAAATAGCTTTCAAACTGGCTCTAAAACACAAAAGGCCATTCAAGCTGTATATTACATCGCTTGAATGGCCTTGTCAGTCGCGCATTTTATCTAACTAAATATCTTAATATTAGGATTTACTTTCGGCGATGACTATCCAAACTTATCTAAGTTATGTTGTTCACTAAAGAGAAAAGTCATATCGCGTCAATGCAATTATTTCAATTGGCACTGCATACTTCCAAGGCATACCGCCCGTACAATAGAACTGGCCATCTTCAAAAGCCACAATGCGAGATGTGAAGTCATTACCTACCTGATCTTCTAGAGCATTCTCATCACTCTCATCACTTACAGCACACCATATATTTTTATGACCGTCCTCAAGCATTGAACGAGTTAGTTCGCTTCCAACAATTACCGTATCCATGTTGTTACTCCTATTCAATGACAATGATTAGTAAGCTAAACAAGCGGTTTTGTAACAGCAATCACTTGAGCATCTTCGAACCTGTTTTATCTATCGTTACAAAATATTGATGGTTAGACAGATGAGCTTATAAATAGATAGTACAGATGTATTGTCAGCTAGAACAAGAAGTTGTAGACAGGTGGTAGATTTTCACGCATAGGCTGTAAGACTAATCTGTATGTAGAACGTAACAGGCACTATATTGATAATGAGTTATAGCCCCACATCATCATGAGTAAGTGCCACTCTCTTTACTGAGACAGCATATTCCCATAGATCACCTTTATCACAAACGAACTGATCGTTATTAAAGGCTACAATAGGAACCAACAATTCGTAGTAACCATTATCTATGGTTGCTATAGCATAATCATCGCTAACGTTGCTGACAGCACACCATACATAGTTGCTGATATTTCCCAAGATGGCTTTGGTTAGCTCGCTGCCTTGTAATTCAGCAATCATCTTCAGGCTCCAGTATCTATCAAGTTAATCTATTACTTTATATATAAATTCGGTTTTTGCAATATATCTGTATAACTCATAAGTTCTCGAAATACACCTGACTCCCCTTCGAGCATATTTTTTATAGTTATAATTTATGCTCAATCTATTCAAAGATATTTTTAATCTTATGCCCAATATGTTGTCTTTTTAGCACGAAAAAACAGCTTTCATTTATGCTATAAAAGACTGCTTAATCGATGCTCGTTAACGCTTTACTAACATCTAAGAAATTGACAGCGGGGGGCAGCTTATACTACCCTTTATCACTCATTCACTTTATTAATCTTACTTCTTAAATAGTAAGATCGTTCCGGAGTAATCCCATGCAGTGGACCAAACCAGCTTTTCAAGACATTCGTATCGGTTTCGAAGTGACTATGTATTTCGAAGCACGCTAAAACTTATTAGCACTCAATCCATTAAAAGCCCTAGATGATTAGGGCTTTTATTTTTTTGGAAATATTGATTTATGTATATTCACGTTTTAGGCTCAGCTGCTGGTGGCGGTTTCCCGCAGTGGAACTGTAATTGCGATAATTGCCACGGTGTGCGTCAAGGCACGATTCAGGCAAAAACCCGCACCCAATCTTCGATAGCCATATCAGAAAATGGTGTGGATTGGATCTTATTCAACGCATCCCCTGATATCCGCCAACAATTATTTGAGTTCAAGGCGGCACAGCCAGCACGTCAATTGAGAGATACAGGTATCACCAATGTAGTCTTAATGGACAGTCAACTTGACCATACGACGGGGCTATTGACCCTGCGTGAAGGTTGTCCAATTCCTGTTTGGTGTACTGACATGGTCTATCAAGATCTAACAACAGGATTTCCTCTCTTTAATATGTTAAAGCACTGGAATGGCGGCTTGCAATATAATCAAATTGATCCAGAAAAGACGTTTAAGATTGAAGGATTTGACAATTTAGAATTGACGCCTTTAGTGATTAGAAGCTCTGCACCGCCCTACTCTCCGCACCGCAACGACCCGCATGATGGCGACAATATTGCCCTGATTGTAAAAGACTTAAAAACACAAAAACAACTATTTTATGCGCCAGGTCTCGGTAAAATTGACGCTCAAGTGATGCAAATCATGAAAAGCTCTGATTGCGTAATGATTGACGGTACGCTATGGACGGACAATGAGATGCAAGAGTGCGGCGTCGGTACGAAGACCGGCCAAGACATGGGACATTTGCATATTAGTGGTGAAGATGGCTCGCTGCATTCTCTAGATCAGTTAGATAACGCTCGTAAGGTGCTGATCCATATCAATAACACCAATCCGATATTGAATGAACAGTCTGAACAAGCCGCGACATTAAAACAACATGGTGTTGAAGTAGCGTTTGATGGTATGCAGATTGAGCTGTAAGACAAACGGTAAGGCAAAGATAGCAATCGTAAGGTGAGAACAATGCAAGAAGAAAACACAGCGCTAAGCCCAGAAGCGTTTGAACAAGCGATTATGGCTAAGGGTCAGTATTATCATATTTATCATCCCTTTCATATCATGATGCATGAAGGCAAAGCGACACAGCAGCAAATCCAAGCGTGGGTCGCCAATCGATTTTATTATCAGATCAATATCCCATTGAAAGACGCAGCTATTATGGCAAACTGTCCTGATCAGCGCGTGCGTCAAGAATGGATCCAGCGCATGATTGATCAAGATGGTGTGTATCCTGACGGCGGTGGACGTGAGGCATGGTTAGGTCTGGCAGAAGCAGTTGGTCTGACTCGTGAGCAAGTGATTTCTGAAGAGCTAGTGCTACCGAGTGTGCGTTTTGCCGTGGATGCCTATGTGAATTTTGCGCGGCGGACGTCATGGCGAGAAGCCGCCAGTAGCTCCCTGACTGAGCTGTTTGCCCCGCAAATTCACCAGTCACGTTTAGAGTCATGGCCCAAGCATTACCCTTGGATAAAGGAGCAAGGCTATACCTATTTCCGCTCACGCTTGAGTCAAGCGCGCCGCGATGTTGAGCATGGTCTGACCATCACACTCGACTCATTCAAAACCGCCGAGCAACAAGAGCGTATGCTTGAGATCCTACAGTTTAAGCTCGATATCTTATGGACGATCTTGGATGCATTGAGCTTGGCCTATGTGCATAATCAAGCCCCTTATCAAAGCGTTACCACTGACAATGTTTGGCATAAAGGATTATTCAAATGAGTATACCTGCTAGCTTACCTGAGCTGGATCAATCCATCGTACCGGTATGGCGTCACGGTTATCGTTTTCAGTTTGAGCCTGCGCAAAACGCCTATGTCCTACTTTACCCTGAAGGCATGATTAAGCTCAATGACAGTGCCAGCATCATTGGGCAACATATTGATGGTCAAGCGTCCATTGCTGATATTATCCAAAAGGTACAAGCTATGTTTGGCGATATTCCCGAAATCGAACAAGACATCATTGAATATATGCTGGTCGCCCAGCGTGAACATTGGATTGATTTAGTATGACTGCGCCAGTCGGGCTACCGCTATGGCTGCTTGCTGAGCTGACCTATCGCTGCCCCTTACAATGCCCTTATTGCTCAAACCCTATCGATTACGCTCAGTATAAAGAGGAGCTAACGACAGAGGAATGGTTTGATGTGTTTGATCAGGCGCGGCAAATGGGTGCGGTGCAGCTTGGCTTTTCTGGCGGTGAACCACTGGTTCGTCAAGACCTAGAAGAGCTGGTCGCTTATGCGCACAATCAAGGCTTTTATACTAACTTGATAACATCAGGTATGGGATTGACCGAAGCTCGGATTGCGCGTTTAAAAGAAGCAGGTCTTCAGCATATCCAGATCAGCTTCCAAGCCAGCGATCCAACGGTGAACAATGCCTTGGCAGGTTCAAAACATGCCTTTGAGCAAAAGTATGAGATGTCACGTCTGGTCAAACAGTACGATTACCCGATGGTACTTAACTTTGTCATTCATCGGCAAAACATCGATCAGATTGACCAGATTATTGATCTCTGCTTAGAGCTAGAAGCCGACACGGTCGAGCTGGCTATTTGTCAGTTTTATGGTTGGGCGTTTGAGAATATAGAGGGTTTACTACCAACCAAAGCGCAAGTGGTCCGAGCTGAACGCATTACCAATGAATACCGCAAGCAGATTGAAGAACGTGGTATTAAGTGCAAACTTATTTTCGTGGTGCCTGACTATTACGAAGAACGTCCGAAACCTTGTATGGATGGCTGGGGCAAGATTTTCTTAACAGTCGCACCAGACGGTACAGCCCTACCTTGTCATGCTGCCAGACAAATGCCAATACAGTTTCCTAATGTACGACATACTCCACTGTCAGATATTTGGTATGAATCTGCAAGCTTCAATCAGTTTCGCGGTGACGACTGGATGCCCGACATCTGCCAAAGCTGCCCAGATAAAGAGCGCGATTATGGTGGCTGCCGTTGCCAAGCCTTTATGCTAACTGGGGACGCCAAAAATGCCGATCCTGTCTGTGGCAAGTCGCCTTATCACTACCTGATTGAGGAGGCGCGTATCAACAGCGAGACGCCTGTACCTTTTGAAGAACTGCGCTTTCGCAATCCTAAAAACTCTAAACGATTAAGTATGAGTCAAGAGCAACTGATTCCCACGCGTACGGTTACGGATTAATGATGAATAACCAGCCCATAATTTTTGACGGTCATAATGATCTATTAACTCGTCTATGGCTAAGTTCAACTGCCGATCCGGTACATGACTTTATTTATGGCACGCTACCAGGGCATTTGGACTTACAACGTTGCAAAGACGCGAACTGGATGGGCGGATTATTTTCTATATTTTTACCGCCCTATGCTTATGTGAAAAACAACCATCCTGAAAAACTATCTGACCCCTCAAATTCGGATTTTACTCCGCAAGAAATCGTCGATATCTGCTGCACACAATTGAAACTAGCCCAGCAACTAGAGGCAAGATCTGACGGTCAGATTCAGATTTGCACCTCATTAAAACAAATCAAAGCCTGTCAGCAGAATCAACAATTAGCTATCGTTTTGCATTTGGAAGGTGCTGAGTTTTTAGCCATACAGCCTGACCTGCTTGATATGTTTTATGAGGCAGGCCTCAGAAGCATTGGCCCACTATGGAATAGAAAGAGTCTCTTCGGTGATGGCTTAAATGCGTCTTTTCCGCATTCTCCCGATACAGGATCTGGTTTGACCGCTCAGGGCAAAGCGCTTATTTTGGCCTGTCGTGATAAGCAGATGTTGATCGATGTGTCGCATATGAATGAACGCGCTTTTTGGGATACGCTAGAAATTGCCTGCCAGCCTATTGTTGCGACACATTCCAATTCACACGCTCTCTGTCAGCAAGCACGGAACTTGACTGATCAGCAGCTGGCTGCTATTAAACAAAGCGATGGTTTGGTTGGAGTGAATTTCGATGTGGCGTTTCTTCGTACAGATGGGCAACGTAATACGCAAACTTCGCTTGATGTGATTGTCGATCATCTTGATTATCTGATCGACCATCTAGGCGAAGATCACGTTGGGTTTGGCTCTGATTTCGATGGTTGCCTCCTACCTGATGAGTTATCTGATATCAGTCAAATCTATATGTTGATTGAGCGAATGCAACAACGTCACTTCTCAAATCAACTGATTGAAAAGGTGACGTCAAAAAACTGGTTTACGGTGCTTTATAAAATATGGCAATAGTCATAATAATCAAGCAATTACTGTCTAGGAACTGTTGTTTTGCTCGTCTGAGTAAACAGGGTAATCATTAGTTCTCGTTTTACCTTAATACCTGCTCTACCCGTTCAATCAAGTATTCTTTGACCGCATTAAACAATGGATCGATTAATCGCCGTTCTGGGCAAATCAAATACAGCGGATAGTTGGCCACTTGCCAGCCGTCCAACTCCACCTCGACCAGTCTCCCCGCCTTTAAATCGCCGGCTATATCTAACTGAGACTTTAATGCGATGCCTTTACCCGCCACTGCCCAGCGGCGTACAACGTCACCGTCTTTACTTCTGCGATTGCCATCCACTTCCACACGTTTAGTCTTGCCCTCTTTTTCAAAAGTCCACTCGCTCAAATACTTTTCATCATGACCCAAACGTAAACAATTATGCTGCGATAAATCTTCCGGCATTTTTGGGATACCGATACCCTTATCAATTTTGCTCAAATACTCCTTTGACGCACACAGTATAGGGCGATTATTCAACACTATGGGTAGTGCGACCAGTGATGAATCTTTGGGCGCGCCGTAACGTAGTGCCAAATCAATCTGCTGACCGTACAAGTCCACATAGCTGTCTGACATATGTAGCTGCACCGTCACTTTTGGGTGAATGTCTATAAAATCGTCCAACCAAGGCAAAATTAAGTTTCGACCCAAATCTGATGATGCTGACAGCCGAATTGTACCCATCAGCTCAGCATCATTGTCATGCAGTCCTGCATAAGCATTGTCTAAAATAGCCACCGCATCTCGGCAATGCTTTAAATATTGCTCACCCTTGCTAGTTAGACGCAGCCTACGAGTGGAGCGAACAAACAACACCGTCTCAATTTCGGCTTCTAATCGCTTGACCGCTGCACTCACAACTGCAGGCGACAGATCTAAGTGCCGAGCACAGGCAGATAGGCTACCTAAGCGAGCGGTCTCAATAAAAATATGTAAATCCTGCAAATTTTTCATCGTCATGCCTTCGTTCAATTAGCGTCTAACTTAGCAACCACCATCGCTTGCTGCTGCTAGCCTCATTATTATATAAAAATTATTGAAACTGTTTCTCTAAACCTGCTGATTATCAAAATCATTAATTATAGTAGCATGCACCTATAAGGTTTACTCACACATTTGGAGATATACGATGGATACTATAATACGGCCTACGAGCACACAGGATACTCAACACCATAGCCACCATGATGGCGATAATCAACAGAGCGCACTACAGCAAGCACGCAACTTGCCACTACCTTCAAAATCAGACATGCTTAGACGTGCACCATCGGTAGAGCATTTCTGGAATCAAAACAGCCAGTTACTAGAGCAAGCATGGGCAGAGTGGGAAACCACTGAGCATGACTTACCTGTACTTGATGACTCATTATTTGATCCAACTTTACGTGATGCAGTGACGCAAGCATGGCGCACTCCTTCTACAGAGATGGCTGTTAAAAATTTATGGCAAGAGATACTACCTGACGTATATCAGGGGCAACTCTTTGACCCAACACAACTGTCAACGCTGCGCCGTTATCTGCAAGCAATCGCAGACGCTAATATCCCAATACGTCCTCCTTATGGTATCGCATTGAACAGTAATGGCGCCATGCTAGATGCGCGCTCGCTAGGCTATTTGGCCACCCCTAATTTTCAGGCGTTTTATCATAAAGTCATGAATCAATATATGCGCCCTATCGCTCGGTTGTTATTTGCCAATGTTTATGGCTATGACACTCAGACCTTTGGGTTCTCAATTCAATACCAGCCGACAGGCGACACATCGCTACAACTTCATACTGATGCTTCAGCGGTGACTATGAATATTAACCTAAATCTGCCAGGCGAAGACTTTACTGGATCAGAAGTCGACTTTGTCGATCACCATTTAGGGCAAACCAAACGTGCCATCTTTAAGCCTGGTATGGCGATTATTCATAGAGGCTCGGTGCCGCACGCCGCACATCCAATCACCAGTGGTAAACGTACCAATATGGTGCTTTGGCTGTATGGCGATAATATGCAAGTACCACGAGGAGTTGGGCTTAATAGTCATATTGATGCCAATCAACGTTGGACTGCTACGCACAGCCAGCCTGATAATTTCGCGCCGTTTTAACAGCGGTACGCTATCGTTAGGTCAGACACAGCATAAAAAGTTAAGACAAGCATAAACATCCAATGGGTGAGTACCTCTACGAAAATGCGCACTTAAATAAATAATAGCTAATAATTGATATGTTATAATGTTTCATTTTAACTATTCAAAGGCTATGGTATGGTGACACCTTTTCAACGGTTACAAGCGATCGACGCACTTCGAGGGCTTGTGATGCTCATCATGATGGTGGATCATGTTCGAGAGACCTTTTACTTACACCATCAAGTTCCTGATCCAATGCTGATACCAGGAACGGATGAACCCCTGTTTTTCAGCCGAATGATTGCCCATTTATGTGCACCTGTTTTTGTGTTACTGACGGGACTATCTGCTTATTTGTACCAACACAAGCACAATAGTATTCAAATGACCCGCGAATTTTTAATCAAACGCGGGCTTTTTTTAGTGTTTTTGGAGCTGATTGTCATTAACTTTGCTTGGACAGCACAATTTCCACCTGATGTAGTTTACCTCCAAGTGATATGGGCGATTGGCTTCAGTATGATTGCGCTCTCAGCGGTTATTGGTCTGCCTAAGAAATGGCTGTGGCTACTGAGCTTGGTGATTATATTTGGGCACAATTTATTAGATACCGTCTCCTTTGCCGACATTCCTATTATGCATCAACTGTGGCTGATACTTCATGAACGTGGCTGGATTGAGTTTGGTGAAGTGATTCGTTTCAGAACCTCTTATCCTGTACTACCTTGGATTGGCGTTATCATACTGGGCTACTGTATCGGTACATCTGTGTTCGGTAACTCTACGTCTGTGCAAAAGAGAAATCGTACGTTACTTACATTTGGCATGGTGAGTATCGCGTTATTTGTGGTACTGCGACTGGCCAATGTATACGGCGATCAAGCATGGCTAATGATGCCAACTCTGAGTGAAACCTTCATGAGCTTTATGAATCTCACCAAATATCCACCATCGTTACTCTTTATATTGTGGAATGTGGGCATAGGACTGGTTTTATTAGTGATGCTCCAAAAAATTGAAACCAAATTATGGATAAAACCACTGGTAGTCATCGGTTCTGTGCCAATGTTTTTTTATATCGTACATCTCTATGTATTGAAACTGCTGTATGTATTTGCCGTTCAACAGTTCGGTATGACGCATGGAGAATATTTTGGTGTAAATAACGTCAGTACACTTTGGTTCATTGCGATTGCACTGAGCATTTTACTGTATCCTTTAATGCGTGCTTTTGCCAAATTCAAACATAGTAATAAGCATATTACTATCCTCAAATATTTATAGCGATAGCTCTCAACGATATAAGAACTATATAAAAGAACAACCCTGTAAGCAGGCTTGGCCATCTCATATTGGGTGTGTCACGCCTGTTTATTGTCATCTAACATAAAGTACTACGGTTATACGAATTCTACTAATATCAACTATCAGCCCCAGATACTCGCAGACAAATAAAACACCTCAAAAAAATATCTCCTACCCTAGTACCGCTCTACTTTTCCTAAAATGTATCTAAAGCACTCTAAAAATATTATTCCATTACAAGATAATTTGGCAAGGCGCAAGCGTATCACCGCCTTGAGTATAGTGATAAACAACCTTCAAATGAATTAAAAACGCCATATTCTCAAAATAATATTGAAAGTGTTTACTCTTGTAGCTAGTGGTTCTAATGTATGAACTTTACTATTATGAGTCATCGCTAGGACGGGCTGATCATTTAACTCTATCTATGAACACGTAAGGGTTAAATAGCATCGTTTGTTAAAACCATTTATATGACTAGCTGACTAAAAAACTGCAACTTACTTTACTTAAGGACAATCATGAAAACCATCAATGAAGCACTAAACTGGCGTTACAGCACCAAAGTATTTGATGCTAGCAAAAAGATACCTGCTGAAGATTTTGAGCAGATCAAAGACATGCTACAAATGAGTCCATCAAGTACCAATATTCAACCATGGAGCTTCGTCATTGCAGATGATGATGCAGGCAAAGCTCGCATTGCCAAAAGCACGCAAGGTGCCTTTCATTTTAATACACCTAAAGTCCTAGATGCCTCACACGTGGTGGTTTTTTGTACTCGTATCCATGCCGACAATGAATATATGCAAGCGGTGTTAGAAAAAGAAGATCAAGATGGTCGCTATGCTCAGCAAGAGTTTAAAACGCAGATGCATCAAGCACGCCAATTGTTTTTAGACATTCATCGTTACGATGTGAAAGATGAGACACATTGGCTGGCCAAACAGGTATATCTCAACATGGGCGGAGTATTATTGGGCAGCGCTCTTTTGGGTATTGATACCGTTCCTATGGAGGGAGTTGATTTACAAGCACTTGATACGGAGTTCGACTTACGTAGCAAAGGATATTCTGCCGTAGCAGTGGTATCGTTTGGCTACCGAAGCGATGATGACTTTAATGCCAAAATATCTAAATCGCGCTTGAGTGAAGAGACTATTTTTATTAAGGCTTAAGCAATCATTAAGCAAAGTCTAAACATTATCAAATGGTCAATAAGCATGATTTTAACGTTGCTATTGGCCGTTTGATTTTCTGACGTTTTTTGATAACACTCCTTATTGATCTACTATATTGTTTTTAAAATAGTATAAACAAATATTCCGAGCCATTCATTACTTGCTACCAATAAGGCGAACGCTTTATTTCTTCGGCAAGAAAATCAATAAACTTTCTTTGTAGTGGTGTCACCTGCTTTCGATTGGCATAAACCACATAAACACCCAAGGTTTTGGGTTTCCATTCAGGCAATAACTCAATAAGTTGTCCAGATGCAATCAAAGACTTGACTGCGCCAGATGGTTGTAAACTAATCCCATGTCCACGCAACGTGGCAGAGAGCAAGACTTCAGAGATATTGGCGCTGATATTGCCAGAGATAGGAACAGATTCTAAACCATTTGGCCCGTCAAACACCCATGCAGACCGTCCAAAATACGCAAACGATAGACAGTTGTGATGTACAAGCGACTGTACGTCTGTAGGTCTGCCACGCCTTTGTAAATACTCAGGTGCCGCGCATACGATAGAGTGGCACTCACCGATACGTCTGGCAACGACATTTGGCTCCAAGTCATTGGTGATACGAATCGCCAAGTCAATACGGGCATCAACTAAATTGACCGAATCATCAGTGGTAAGAATATCAATCGCTGTTTGCGGCCAGTGAGATACAAAGCGACCAACCACATCCATCAAAAGGCTATCAATCAGCGAAAAGCTGGCCGTGATTCTCAACTGACCTTTTAGCTCCAAAGTGTTTTGATTGCGTATCTGATCCAACGAGTCAGTCAATCCAAGCAACTGGTACGCCACCTCAAGAGTCTGCTCACCAGGTGCAGTGAGGCTTAGACTTCGAGTCGTGCGATGTAATAAGCGCATATCCATCCAGCTCTCAAGCTCTGTCAGGTAGCGCGTTACCTTAGCTCTAGACATGTCTAAATTGTCCGCGGCACGGCTCAAGCTACCTTGTTCAACGATCGTGACAAACACCTGTAATGCAGTCAGCCTATCCATCTCTTTATCCTTATTTGCGCGAAAACTGAAACAGTAAATACCGAATTATAGCGTATTTAGACGAAATACAATCGAATAGAATAGCTACTAACAACGAATGCCGCCATTAACGCGGTCTATTTACTCAAATGAAAATACAGGTAGATTATGAAGAAATTAATGACAGCTGCTATGGCGGCCAGTGTGCTACTGCTCGCAACCCAAACAAACGCAGCCGGTCTACAACTACAAGCATATAAACCTGATCAAAATGCTATTTTCCCAGTGGTTTCTGTGCTGGCAAGTGGCGAGAAAGATGCTATTTTGTTCGATGCACAGTTTAGCGTCAAAGACGGTGAAGCTTTGGTTGATATGATCAAAAAAAGCAATAAAGACCTAAAAATGATTTATATCACGGCAGGCGATCCAGATTACTATTTCGGTCTTCAGCCTTTAGTCAAAGCCTTCCCTAATGTAAAGGTTATGTCTAGCCCTTCGATTACTGAACACATTGAGGCGACTAAAGATGCAAAATTAAAGCATTGGGGTCCAATCCTTGGTAAACATGCGCCTACCAAAATCACAGTACCGCAAACACTTGATCAGTCTACACTAACCCTAGAAGGTCACAAAATTGAAATCAAGGAGGTGGGAACCCATCAAGCATATATGTGGGTACCAGAGTCAAAAACTGTGTTCGGCGGTGTGTCGGTAACATCAGGTATGCATGTGTGGACTGCTGATACCCAAACTAAAGAAGCTCGTAGCGAGTGGATGCAATCGTTGGAACAAATGAAGCAATTAAAGCCAAACCTTGTGATACCAGGTCACTATTCAGGCAACCTACTCAAAAAAGA
This sequence comes from Psychrobacter sp. P11G3, assembly GCF_001435845.1. Classification (NCBI taxonomy): domain Bacteria; kingdom Pseudomonadati; phylum Pseudomonadota; class Gammaproteobacteria; order Moraxellales; family Moraxellaceae; genus Psychrobacter; species Psychrobacter sp. P11G3. The sequence goes on along the minus strand of NZ_CM003596.1, from coordinate 1,657,171 downwards.
CTATGCTGTTGATTTCACCCTCAGCTATCTAGAAACCTTTGAGCAAGCATTGGATGAGGCAAAAAAGCAAGACTCCAAGCAGTCAGAAAAGGTGATTTCTACCATGGAAGCAGCTTATCCTGCGTTATCTGGGGATACTAATTTACAAATAGGCAGTAAAGTAAATACAGGTGAAATGAAGTGGTAAATACAGACTATTAGGTAAAAACACCATGATTTGATAAGTCTGTTAGCGAAATACAAGTGTCGAAGTACTGGCGTATGAATGCTTAGTCAATCAGCATACACCAGTACTTTTGATGATCTTAATCTCTCAAAGCATCTTCAACAAAGCTCAATCGGTCTTGACCAAAAAACATCTCACCATTTACGAAGAAACTTGGTGCCCCAAATACGCCTCGTGCTACTGCTTCTTCGGTACTAGATTTTAAACGCGCCTTAACCTCAGGCTCACTAATACGTACCTTAAAATCAGTAGCCTCAATGCCTACTTTCGACAGAACTTCAGCCACAACTTCTGGTGACTCCATATTTAACTTTTCAGCCCATAGCGCATTAAAGATAGCGGATAAATAACTCTCAAATTTAGGTGTCCCTAAATAAGCGGTAACACCGCGCATAAGCTGCATCGTATTGACTGGGAAAAATGGATTGAAGCGAAAAGGCACGTCATAGATAGCTGAAAAACGCTTAAGGTCTTTGAGCATATAAGCGCCTTTAGCAGGTACGGCAGCTGGTGAGGTGTTACCAACGGCTTGAAACACTGCACCAAGTAACATAGGACGCCAAACGACCTCGGCATTATGGCGCTGCGCGATACTCGCTAATTGAGTCCATGCCAAGTAACTGGCTGGGCTACCCACATCAAAGAAAAACTCTACTTGTTTACTCATCTTTGCATTCCTTGCAATATATATTAAGAATCTTGACGGTTATTAACCAGATAGGATTAAAAAGTTTCCATCCATGGGCGTAAATCCAGCTCATGTGTCCAGCTATCTCTTGGCTGACAATGCAACTGCCAATACTGCTCAGCGATATGTTCTGGATTTAAAATACCGTCTTGGTCTTTGAGCTCATAGCGCTCGGGAAAGTTGTCACGAATAAAGTCAGTGTCAATGGCACCGTCAATGATAGGGTGTGCGACATGTATGCCTTTTGGCCCCAACTCGCGTGCCATGCTTTGTGCCAATGCCCGCAGAGCAAACTTAGCGCTAGCAAAAGCCGAAAAACCTTTACTACCGCGTACAGACGCTGTTGCACCCGTAAAAATAATTGTCCCCCTCTCTCGTGGAATCATGACTTTTGCCGCTTCTCTACCTGTCAAAAATCCAGCCAAGGCACCCATCTCCCACACTTTTCGATAGACCCTTTCTGTCGTATCTAAGATGGAGAAATGAACGTTTGCCCCGATGTTAAACACCACTACTTCAATCGGTCCAATGTCTTTTTCAATATGAGCAAACAGCTCAACCATCTCTTGCTCTACACGCGCATCACAACCAAATGGCTTGACCACTCCTCCAGCCGCTTCGATATCACTGACTAATGCCTCTAGCTTCTCAACAGTCCTTCTGGTCACGCACAAAGTAAAACCTTCTCGCGCAAAACGTTTGGCAACAGCACTGCCAGTGGCATCTCCTGCGCCGATTACAACTGCTACGGGTGCTCTGTTCATGTCTATTTCCTTATAGGTTCCTTTTTAGAACTAACAAAAACATATCTTTATTTTTGGACCCTGTCAAGCTAACCTATGACTTAACGATAAAGGAGATAACCTATGCGCTGGGATGAACTGAACCAACAGTCTTGCTCGGTGGCTCGCACTTTAGCAGTCATTGGTGATCGTTGGACGCTCATGATTTTACGTGATTGTTTTTTGGGAGTCAGGCGATTCGACGTATTTGAGCAACGCTTGGGCATTACACGCCATGTCCTATCTAACCGTCTTCGCAAGCTGGTTGAATACGATATTTTAAAAAAAGTCGCCTATCAGCAGCGGCCGCTACGTGAGGAATATAGACTGACAGAGTGTGGATTAGATTTGCACTCTGTCGTACTGGCATTAGTCAGTTGGGGTGATAAATACATGGCTGATGAACGCGGGGCGCCACTGTTGCATAGACACAAGGCATGTGGTCACATTATGCATCCGGTGACAGTATGCTCCAAGTGCGCTGAGGCCGTTACCGCACGTGATATTGAGGTTGAAATAGGTCCCAAATGGATCGGTAATGATGGAGTGAGTATTTAATGTAGTAGCGGTTTATAAGCCATTAGAGCTAGATATCAGACCACTTTATTTAAAAGACTCAACTTTTTACGGCTGTACTGTGCTTCAGCCTAAAGTGTTCCGAAACCTTGTTAACTTTTAATCTAAATGGCGTTATGCAGACCAGCCTTCTAATACAATCTTGCCATGCGCTTGCTGTTTTTCTAGCATTTGGTGCGCACTACGTAGATGTTCAGCGGTGATAGCCCCAAGATTGTGAGCGACCGTGGTTTTGATCTCGCCTGCATCAATCAATTTTGCCACTGCATTTAATAAATGATGCTGTTCAATCATGTCTGGCGTATTGAACATTGAGCGTGCAAACATAAACTCCCAATGCAGGCTTAAGCTTTTGGTTTTAAGAGGGTTGGCATCTAGTGATTTTGGATCATCAATCAGTCCAAGCTTACCCTGCGGCTTTAAGCATTTAATGATTTCTTCATAATGATCTTCAGTGTTATTGAGACTCACCACGTAATCTACTTCAGCAATACCTGTTTTTTGTAGTTCATCAGACAATGGGTTGCGGTGATTGATAACATGATCAGCACCCAAATCTTTGAGCCACTGCACGCTCTCATCTCTCGAAGCCGTACCAATAATCGTGGCAGACGTTCTTGTCTTTAATAACTGAGTTAAGATAGATCCAACACCGCCCGCTGCGCCAATGACCAATACTGAGACGTTATTAGCATCCTCGCTACTATCGCTGTCATTCGCTGCGCTATCAGAGACAGGCACTTGTAAACGGTCAAATAACATCTCCCAAGCTGTAATCGTCGTGAGTGGTAATGCCGCTGCCTCAGCGAAAGACAAAGAGGCTGGCATGTGTCCAACGATACGCTCATCGACCAACTGATATTCAGCATTGCTGCCTGAACGGGTCAAATCTCCAGCATAATAGACGTTGTCGCCTACTGAGAATAAACTGACGTCTTCACCGACAGCCGTCACAGTACCAGCAGCATCCCAACCAATAACAGCATACTCACCTTCTGCGGCAGGACGCCCTTCACGGATTTTGTAATCTACTGGATTGACTGATATGGCTTTTACTTCTACGAGAATATCGCGGCCTGAAGCAATTGGCTTATCAAGGGTGATGTCTTGTAGCGATTGTTCATTATCAATAGGTAGATTATTTTGATAACCAATGGCTTTAATAGTTTGCATAATACTGCGTCCTGTTTTCAATGAGAAATTTTTTAAAAATGAAATTTGAAAATATAGTTAGTAATGGTTTAATTGTTCGAAATTTATTGATGCCGCAAAATATAAATCTTATGCATCTTATGCAAAAATTGACTGCAATACTGTCTGAGTCTGCTGCTCAAGCTCTGCAATGGCTGCTTGGTTTAAAGCATCAGCATGTGGTCGACCAAACATCCCTCTTGCATCGCCATGTACGCCATCTTTTATATCGTTATCAAAGTATTTACCAGTATCGTTAGCGAACTCATCCGAGATGGCCAACTCCGTTAGGATATTTGCGCCCTTGCCTGCTGATGACCAATGCTGACCATACGCTTCGTTAGCCATTTTTGTGTTCAGTAGCGAACCTGGGTTGACGGCGATGACATTGATATCGTTGCTAGCGACGGTGTCAGCTAATGCCATACTCCACATCGTGAGTGCTAGCTTACTTTGGGCATAAGCATCCTTATCATCGAGGCGGGTCTGGCCTGCAAGTGCTTGATAAGATATTGACGCTTGCGCAGCTGAGCTTAAGTTCACGATACGCGCTTTATCAGACTGCTTTAGCAAAGGTAATAAAGCATTGGTCAGCTCATAAGGCGCTAGATAATTGACTACGAAACGTACATCCAAACCGTCTTTAGTCAATGCTGATGCCGTAGTATAAATCCCTGCGTTATTTATGAGTACATCAAGCTTTGGCAGTTTTTCATTGACGTCTGCTGCCATCTTTAGCACATCCGTTAAATCAGAAAAATCAGCCACAAACCCATCAATATTATCTACTGCTGCGCCTGTCGCGACTGCTTGAACTTCTGCAATGACGCTAGCAAGTTTGTCAGCATCGCGGCCATGTAAATACACTTGGTGCCCAGCTTCTGCCAGTTTTAACGCTGCCAATTTGCCAATGCCATCTGTGCTGCCAGTGATTAAAATTGTTTTAGTTGTATTCAGAGTCATAAATCGCCCTTATTGTTTGAATTATTGTTTCAGTTTTGGATACCTGTTCTATTTTATCCATCGTGATAGCGCCCATTGTAATGAAAGTGTTGTGGGTCAAACAGTAGCCATCACCTAAAACACTTTCAATATAATTTTGAAAGTGAGTTATATTTAAGGAGTTATTTAGACTGTTATCTAAGCGATTGTTTGTTATGTTTGAGACAATAAAACCGTCAACCCAACCACCCTATTTAGTCTGATATTTTTCAAACTAGGGCTGCCCTCCATCAGCGTATCTCAATAGGATAAATTGTTCATCCGCTTGATGCGCAAGCTCCGCCTTACTAACAAGGGTGAGCAGTTTTGGCAGCACTGTAAGGATGCACTGGGCATCTTGGACAATGCCTACGTACTTAGAGAAGTTTGGTGAACCTAAGACACCGCCAGCGTTGGCTGAACACAATTGGCTGTGTCTGGAACACAATGACAAATATTTTAGCCAATGGACGTTTGAAGGCTCGGGCAAACAAGTGAGCGTCGCTGTATCGGGCAAAAGATGGTGACGTGGTCAGGCGTTGGACAATAATGGGACATGGTGTTGCACTAAAATCTCGTTTGGACATTAGTTCTGATATAAAAGAAGAACGGCATATTGAAGCCAAACTAGGGGGCTGGCAAGTTGCCCCCTATCCACTATATTTGATCTGTCCTGAACGACGATTGATTGACCCACTGTTCAATGCCGTAAAAGAGTATTTAATCAACTGCGTGCAAAATTTTTTGGCTTAAATAGCGTTCGACCTTAAACAAAATACAGTCGATTCCTCCTAAAGTGCATACGGTTCTACTGGGGTAAATATTGTGCAGCCAATGAGAAAGCTTATAACCAGTAGCAAGATGATCATCGCATGTATCACTTTTATGTTGGATTGACGTCACCTTCCAATACGCCAACCTCTAAATTTGGCAAAAAAACGGTTTATTTTGTCAGAAAAGTTCAACGTCTCTGGTTCCGGCACTGCTTCAACATGATGGCGAGCTGCCAATATCGGCTGCTGTACCAATCTTTCGTGATGATCAAACGCGCGATCAAGACTGATACTCATCATAGAAAAATTGGTCGGTCGTGGTAGGCAGCGATATACCTGACCTTTATTAATCAAATCAATCACCATATGTGCATCTTTGAACTCGGTCAACATGAGCACCATCAGATCAGGCTGGATATTTTTTAGCGCATAAACAATGGGAGTGATATTTTCTTTATTGAGCGTCGAATCCGTAATAGTGACGCCAAAGCGTTTTTTTTGTAATAAGCTTGCAGCCTGCTCAATATTGCTTGCCCAGCTCACGGTATAAGCACTCTTAAAATGACTTTTTATTTGCTGATAGACACTCTCATCATCATCTAACACCAATATACTACGCTTGCTATCAATGCTGGCATGAATACGGTTTTGAGTATCATGATTTTCAGTGACATTTTGGGTGATTTCTTGGGTTTTTTGAGCAATCTCTGTGGCTTTATTAACGGTTTTTTTGAGTTCATCATTCTGCCAAGGCTTTGTGATATAGCGATAAATCTCGCCTTCATTCACAGAATCAATCACTGCATTCAGATCTGCATACCCCGTCAATAAGATACGAATAGTATTCGGGGATGCCGCCTTGATATCACGCAACACTTCTGTACCTTGCTTATCTGGCATGCGTTGATCGCTGACGACCACTTGTACCTCATTCGCGCTGATATATTCCATCAGCTCAATGGCATCGGTGGTGATAAACACATCGTGTGACTGTCGGAAGTGCATTTTTAAACTGCGTAAAATGCGTGGTTCATCATCGATAAAGGCAATTTTTGGTTTTTGCATGAGGCTCTCTTTAAATAAGTAGTTGGAAGTCTCTCAACTTTCAAATAAGGCCTGTGAAGATTCGGTTTTATGAGCGATAGACTGTATCGGCAGCAGGATGGTAAACGTCGTTCCAGTGCCAACGATTGAGCTGACCTCGATGCGACCGCTATGTTGTTCGATAATTTGTGCTGTGATAGCCAATCCCAACCCTGTGCCATCACCGGCTTTTTTGGTGGTAAAAAAAGGCTCAAAGATCTGCGTTAAAATACTCTCTTTGATACCAACACCATTATCTGTAATGCTAATTGCCACGTATTGTCGCGACTCATCAACAGACGAGAGGATCTGTAATGTCCCTTTATAATCCATTGGCATGGCTTGGGCGGCATTATTAAATAGATTGAGTAATACTTGGTTGATTTGCGAAGGATTGCATTGAATCAATGGTAGCTCAGCCAGACTGGTGCTGACATCTAGAGTTTTTAGATTATTACGTGCCATCACCAAAGACGTGTTGATACAGTCATTGATATCGACCTCTTTTACCTTGGATTCGTCAATTCGAGAGAAATCACGCAAACTCACGACCAACTCCGCAATCTGATCGACGCCATACAGGCCGTCTTTGATCAAATCTGTCAAATCCTCACTGACTTCATCTTCTTTAATTGCCTCGCAACACTGCAAGGTCTCCTCTATCAATTGAGTCACTTGTGCTTGGTCAGCCTCTGGTTCTTTTAACGCATGCAATAATTGATCGGTATGCTGTATCAGCTCATCAAAACGCATGAGGTTATCACCGACCAGCTCCATATTGCTACGCACATAGCCAAGAGGCGTATTGACCTCGTGCGCCACGCCTGCCACCATCTGACCGAGTGTGGCCATTTTTTCGGAGCGTACCAGATGCACTTGTGAGGCTTTTAATTCGTCCATGGCTTGCTGCAAATCTTTCGTACGGGCGGTCACTTGGCTCTCTAGATGGACATTTATTTCAGCAAGCGCGCCTTCGTTTTCGACGACACGATCAATCAGTTGATTGGTCTGCTCGCTGATGACTTGGATTTCACTGACATTTGAGTGTGGCAATTTATTCACGCTTAATTTTTGATATTGTTTTTGCTCAATCAATGTGCCCATATCAGCCACGGCCATTGCCATGTGCTTCAATGGACGCGTAAAGTAGCGACGAAACACCCATGCAGTCAGTAATAAAATCGGAATAAACCCCAATAGCATGGCTTGAATCAGCTGGTTTGACAGTGCATTTGCCACACTCATCATGTCATTATCAGGCTTAACGATGACCATCTTCCAATACGTAAATGGCATACGAAACACAAAAGCGGTGGCAGACTGCTGCAACACAAAATCATTGGGCACAGCGATGGTATAGACCAAATGACTGCCGACTAAGTTAAACGTCTGATCGATGTTCAACAGCAATAATGCGGAGAGTAATTGGGATTCTTGTTCGCTGATTTTGTCCAAATTGGTCGTGCTCAAAATACTACGGGCGGCGAGCGTGAAACGGCCTTCATCTTTGGCAGTCGCTTCATCGATCAGTGTGCGATTGATACTATCTAGGCGATCAGCAATAGGTGCAAAGCTAGGGTTTTTCTTGGCCAATTGATGTGCGGTTACCATTTCGCCCTGAGGATTATCTTCCGTCACTTGAGTGACCATCGACTGATCAGGAAAGGTCAAAAACCGATTGTCCAGGTCTACCAAAAAGACGTAGCCACCTACCTTATCTTGCCATTTTTTCATGGCATCATCGAGATTATCCAATAACAAATTAAAACTCACCACGCCATCAAAAGCTTGGTTACGACTGTCATATAATGACTTTGCACACGTCATCATCGGCTGATTGCTCACAGGATCCACATACGCACGGCTCCAGACACAGTGATCATGACGCGCATACATCGCTGGAATGTACCACCAATCTCGATAATAAGGATTGGGCGTTTGGCTCACTTGATTATAACGTTCTGATGGTTGCATGTTGCCTGCCTCATCACGCGCCCACACAAACGACTGACGCTCTCGACCTTGCTCATACATATTGGGGTCAAACCATACACCTCCGCCCACGATTCGCAGGTCCGTCTGCTGCATGAGATTGCCAAAGGTTTCTTTATAAAGAACGTCTTCTTTTGGCAAGCCACCAGCCATCGTACTGGTCGCCTTTGCCAATCCATCGACATGGCTGATACTCGCCATAATGCTATTGATTGCTTCATTACCCGTTTCAACCACTGTTTCTGAAGTCATCTCTAGTAGGCGCGGCTTCGCTTGGGTTTCAATAACCCAGTACACCATCAGAATAATCAATGAAAAAGCCAATGCCAAAATAATCAGCATGCGCGTGGAAATACTACCAAGCCGATTAGTCACACTCATAAACAAACCTTGTATTGATGCGCCTACTGTTATCAATGACCCATGTAATAAGTCAAGACATCAGCCATACGCAGCCACCATTCATAGTGAGCTAAAGAATACGATGCGGTTATGACAAGATAATGACAAAAGTCGTGTTTTCTATTAGGGTTTGTCCTCATTTTAAATATGACAATAAAAATGAGGAAAGTTGCTGTCAAACCAAAAAACAGCGCAGACAATACCATAAGCATTTTGATTACTATTCATCATTCATCCCTGATTAATTTATTTAGTGATAAGTTAAGGTTTATCATTGACGACATCTTTTGCCTGTAGACTATAATTTTATAACAGCGCTTAGAAGTTTGTCGTGCACACGACAATTCCTCAATAAATGAGAGATAAATACGTTTAAACATTCATAGTAAAGGAATAGACCTCCGCTACTTCTAACAAAACGGACAAGTAATATAATCATGAAAAAATCAGTGCGAACACTTTTTAGCCGAGTTGGTCTGACTGCTGTCGTTGCCGCCTTATTGATATCTGGACAAGTGCAAGCAGCAGACAGCGACAGTCATCTGAAAAGCACAGTAGATGCACAAGCCAAGTCGCTAATGAAAGCACATGATATTCCAGGTATGGCATTTGGTATTATTGTCGATGGAAAGTCGTCTTTTTATAACTACGGTTTGGCTGACAAACAATCTGGCAAGGCTGTTTCAGAAAACACTATCTTTGAGTTGGGTTCTATCAGTAAGACCTTTGCCGCGACTTTGGCCAGTTACTCCGAACTCAATGGCACACTCGACTTGGAGGATACCGCTGATAAATACATTCCTTATCTACAAGACAGCGCCATTGGTAACACCAAGCTTATCAACCTAGCCACCTATTCGGCAGGTGGTCTACCACTTCAAGTACCTAACGATGTCAAAAACAATAAGGAATTGTTCCGCTACTATAAGTCGTGGCAACCTGCCTTCCCTATCAACTCAAAACGTCTATACTCTAACGCCAGTATAGGACTATTCGGCCATATATCAGCCTTGAGTATGGGCGCGGATTACACACAGGTGATGGAAGATAAAATACTGCCCTTACTCAATATGCCTAGTACCTTTGTCAATGTTCCTAACGACAAAATGGACGATTATGCGTTTGGTTATAACGCTGCTGGAGAGCCGATAAGAGTTAACCCTGGGATTTTGGACGCCGAAGCTTATGGTATTAAATCAACCAGCGCGGATATGACCCATTACATGGCGGCTAACATGGGGTTAATCCCTTTGGATAAAAATATTCAACAGTCATTGCAAAACACTAGAAAGGGATACTATCAAGCGAGCACTGTTACACAGGGATTGGCGTGGGAGATGTATCCATTCCCCACTCAGCTAGACACACTGCTTGAAGGTAATTCAACGGATGTGGTACTCAAGCCACAGCCCATCATAGCGAACAATCAGCCGACACCTGTTTTAAACGATGTATGGGTGAACAAGACAGGCGCTACCAATGGTTTCGGTGGATATATCGCTTATATTCCCGCAAAAAAATCTGGTATTGTCATTTTGGCAAATAAGAACTACCCCAACGCAGAGAGGGTCAAAGCGGCTTACACCATCCTGCAAAGTGCGATGGCTAATTGAAGTAGAAGAAAACAGAACGTTGCTGTGTCTCTAGTGATATTCACCTTTTTTAAACCAATATAATGAATGTAAAAAAAGTCCTTTATATCAGTATAAAGGACTTTTTTTCTAAACTTGAGAGTGTTAGTTCTTACTATTTTTCAAACTCTTTGAAATCTGCTTTACGAATTTTGGCATGGATACCTTTGGTCTTATCCACGACTTGCGATACTTCAAAATCTGTCGCTGCACTTAGGTAAGCATAAGCGATTGCCTCATCAATACCATACTCTTGATTTAAGAAACGAATCGCTTCACGAGTAGACTTCTTCATCGCCTCATCCAAATCTTCATCTAGCCCTGGCGTGATCCAAAATTCAGCATTCTCTGCCAAAGGTTGCACTATTTCTTTACCCGGAATCTTATCCTTACCTACTTTTAGCAATGTAAATTTAAAAGTGGCGCGAGCAGATGCTTCAAGGGCAGTCAATGCAACCTCGCCATCGCCTTGGGCAAAGTGACTGTCACCTGTATAAAACAGTGCACCTGCCACTTGTACCGGATAATAAACCGTCGCCCCTGCACCCAATTCATTGATATCAATATTGCCACCATACATAGCAGGTGGAACTGAATGCACTCGCTCTGAGGTGTTTGCTGCGACACCCATTAGACCCATAAAGGGACTGAGTGGAAAACGTATAGACTTACCAGAATCTGTTTTTAGGATACCTTCGTATTCACCTTTGGCATTTTTTTCGATAGGCGTAAATACGGAGACATTGCCGTAGCGCTCAGGGTGAGCGGCAGACGCGTTGTCTTGTTTTGCTTTTTTGGGAAACTCGCCTGCCAATGCGCCTTTGCCATGGCGGTTAGAGATGACACCATACGGCACGCGCGGTTCAACGTTGATGACTTCTACTTTTAGGATATCGCCTGGTTGCGCCCCTTTGATTTCGATAGGGCCTGTCACGATATGTGGACCATCTTTATCAAAGTCATGTTTTAATTTTGATTTTGTTATTGTTTTTGCTTCATCTAAAATAAAGTCGTCTTTGACCCCTTTTGACTTAAAGTATTTTTCTGCATCACGGCCCTGATCTTCGAGCAAACCTTCATGTGAGACGGTATCAAAAGTCACCATACTACCAGAGGCAACAGACATAACGGGACTGGCGTCTCTGTTTGGCAAATATCCCCATGTTATGGTGTCCAAAGTAGAAGGTACGTAGTAATTGCCTTTGTATTCACCACTACTCAACTGAGTAGGTTTATCTGCTATTTGCTCAAGAACCGTAAAGTCTTCTGCTTGGGATACTGATATACCAAACGCGCTTAGAATAAACAGTGAAAGAATGGTTTTTTTGAACATAGAACACACCCTCTTTAGTTAAAACATGACAATATTGTCATACCTGTATAAAGGGCAAGTTCTATGCCATGGGCAAAACGGTGTTTTCTACTAAAGTTAGGGATAAAAGCACTATATTGATACAATTGTTTGCTTTATCGTGGTGCCCCAGCAAAAAAAGAGCGTTATTTTAGAGCATAGACATTGCATGCAGAGGTATTAAATTAAAAGGTATTGAATGAAAAGATGATGGATAGAAAACTGCATTATCAATTTTATTCTAAGTCACGCTATGCAAATTGGCGTTCGAACGACGTCCAATTCTCAATATAGGTTGACTGGCAAATAAGACAATCACACCAACTAATGAAAACACACCAAAGGCGTAGAACGCAGTAGCAGCACCATACCGATCCATAATCAAACCAGTAAAGATGACGGGTACACTAAGCCCTATATAAGCCATTAAGAAATAGCCTGCACTCGCACGTGCCTGCTCATTGCCAGCCGAGCGTGCGACTCCTAGCATACCTCCTAGATAGACAAAGCCATAGCAACTAGTACTGGCCAAAAATGCCGCCAAAAGAATGACTGGCAGATTGGCATTCAACGTCCCCCAAGACAATAAAGCATAAGCTGGTAGTAAGATCAGAAGACCAAGCTTGCTTGAAACTTGAGGGTCAAGTTTTCGGGCGATTGGCTGAACGATCAATCCACAACTGATGGCTAACATAGAGGATATTCCTGCATACTTAGCGAGTCCATGCGTGGCCAGTACTGAGGGAATAACTGACAACACCAATCCTGTCGTCGCCCAACAAATCAAAATACCGCTGCCATACCAGATGACCTCACGGTTAAAATAAGGTAGCCGTAGCATAGAGGTGGGCAAATTAGTGCGTTTAGATGCTGTCTCTGGTAATTGATACAACAAAAACATAGCGAACAGCCCGCTCGCTAGCAGTAAGAAAAAACTGGCTGGCTGATCGGTTTCATAAAACATCAAAGAAACCGTCGTCAATACAGGGCCAAGACCAAAACCTATCGTTGTACTGGCCGTCACCCACGCTGTCGCACGCATCGTATCTGTTGAGCCGAGCAGCTCAATCATATAGGCCGTCGCCGTAGCAGCCATCAGAGCCGTTCCCACACCCAGTACGAATCGCGCTATTGCTAACGCGCGCGTATATGGATAAAACAACATAAGAGCCGTCGCTGCTACCGATAGGGCTAGAGAGATTAAAATCACCTTGCGCCGTCCGATGCGATCAGATAATCCGCCAAAAGCTAACAATACAGGTATGACACCCAATACATAAAAGGAAAACGCTATCGTAGTTGCTAGCACGCCATAGCCATCATTGTGTGCATAAACGGCATAAAGCGGTCCTTGAATATTGACGCTTGTCGTTATCACACATAAGGCAAACGCTAAATATTTATTATATTTTTTCGTGGTCATATATCGCTGCTTTTTGAATAATAATCGTTGAATTGACTGAGGTTAGTGCGGTTCACTATAGAATGACACCTACCTCTACATCGTTTACGTTCAATAATTAAAACAAAAGCACAGTAGGTTATCTATATACAATCCAGTACAATTAGACAGAACTGTTTGGACTATAAAACCCATACAGTTGGGATATCCTACCCATATATTGTCATAGCTATAACCTTAAGATAAAACCTTCACAAAATTCGCCTTACCAAAAATTGTAAAAAATATGAATAAGAAGCTAACACGTATCGAAGTTGTCATGGCTGACGTAAAAGAGAAAATAGCGACCGTTATCTACATGCCAGAGTCGCGGCTACCATCTGTCCGTGCTGCTGCCAAAGATTATGGGTTTTCACCATCTACCGTGGTTGAAGCCTACGAGCGCCTGCAAACTGAGGGCATTATTTACTCTCGCCCTGGTGCAGGGTTCTATGTGGCAGAGACGACAGCACCTCTATCATTGACAGATATAGCACCAAAAATTGAGCGAGTGGTAGATCCATTGTGGGTATCGCGGCAGTCGCTGGAGCCGCCCGATGGTGCATTAAAGCCAGGCTGTGGGTGGTTGCCAGCGGACTGGCTGTTTGAAGCAGGTATACGCCGTGGTCTGCGAAATGTAGCAAAAGCTGACGCGTCCATTATCAGTGAGTATGCAACGCCGCTAGGATTGTTAACATTGCGCCAACTACTCACGCGGCGTATGGCAGGATTGAGTATCAATGCAGAACCGTCACAGGTCATATTGACGGATTCCGGCACTCAAGCGATAGATTTGATTTTTCGATTTTTGCTGACACCAGGTGATACGGTTGTCGTCGATGATCCTTGTTATTTTAACTTTCGAGCACAGCTGCTTGCCCATCGGGTCAAAGTAGTTGGCGTCCCTTATACGCCAAATGGGCCAGATGTAGAGGCCTTTGCAGCGATTTTAGATAAGCATAAGCCGCGGCTATACATCACCAATGCTGCCATTCACAATCCTACGGGCGCAACGTTATCACCTGCTACGGCATACCGTGTATTACAGTTGGCTCAAGCGGCTGGCTTGTACATCATCGAAGACGATATTTTTGCAGATTTTGAAGTCAAGCCTGCGGCGAGATTGGCGGCTTTGGATGGTTTATCACGAGTATTCTATATCGGCAGTTTTTCTAAAACGTTATCCGCATCCCTACGCTGTGGTTATATTGCAGCGCCTACAGAATGGGTTGAGAGTTTGGTAGATTTAAAGATAGCGACTGGCTTTGGTGGCAGTCAGTTAGCAGCGGCTGTTGTGTTCTCAGCGTTGACTGATAGCGGCTACCGTAAGCATATGAATGATATCCATACTCGGCTGGCAAGCGCGCGTACCCATACGCTACCACGATTGGCTAAATTAGGCATCGTACCGTGGCTGCTCCCACAAGCAGGTATGTTCCTATGGTGCCGATTACCTGAGAATAATAATGCGACCGAATTGGCCAATCGCTGCTTATCACAGGGTGTGGTATTGGCGCCGGGTAATGTTTTTAGCCAATCGGACAATGCTGAGAACTTTATGCGGTTCAATGTGGCGCAAATGAGTCATTCAAAAGTTTTCGAGGTATTGGCTCAATCGTTAGACTAACCAATCAGAGACTTATATAGTCATTCCACTGTAAAAGTATGACAGCGTTAACCTCGCTTGAAGTATCAAATGTACATCTATACTCGGTTGCCTTGTACTACTTTTAAATTGAATCAACTATAGTGCTAGTACCGTCCTATTATATAGTGACCTTTCGACTATAACTCTAAGTCTAAATATCAGCCAAACACAAGCCGAACACAATTACACCTAACCACTCCCGACAACGAATAATAACTCTCTAGGATAGCTCATATGTCCCCTATATATACTGCATTGGCTGTACTGGTTACCTTTATCTGGGGCGTAAATTTTACTTTTATTGCGTGGGGTCTTGAGAGCTTTCCGCCACTGATGCTTACCGCCCTGCGTTTTTTCTTTACTGCTGTGCCACTGGTTTTGTTTCTAAAGCCGCCTAAATTCAACCGTACCTTGTTTATTTATGCCATCGGCACATTTGTTATGCAGTACGCCTTTGTCTTTACAGCGATGCATCTAGGTGCGTCACCAGGATTGACAGCGCTATTGCTACAAATTCAGATTTTTATCACGGTATTGCTAGCGTACTTTATGTTGGGCGAAGCAGTCAGCCGTATGCAAATCGTCGGTATGTTGGTCGGTGTACTAGGACTCAGCGTGATTGCGTTAAACCTTGGCGGTGATATGCCTTTGGCAGGGTTCATCTGTATCCTGATAGCTGCCGTCGGTTGGAGCTTTGGTAATATTGCCTCCAAGCAAGCATCAAAACAGGCCTTAGAAAAAGCGTCAGAGAAAGCTGCCCTACAAGAGACGCAGCAAGGAACAAGGGTATCTGTTGCCACATCTAGCACTGGAAAAAATAAAGCCTCTGCTTTGTCTGCGCTAGCGCTGGTAGTCTGGGGCGGTCTCATTGCTTGCGTGATGTTGACGATATCTTCTCTTACATTTGAGACTGATGCATGGCAACTAGCAACATTTACTGAAGCATCACTCAAGTCTTGGCTCTCACTTGGGTTTATCGTCTATATCTCAACCTTAATTGGCTTTGGTCTATGGGCACACTTACTCAGTCAAAATACCGCCTCCAAAGTTATGCCGTTTGCACTATTGGTGCCCGTATTCGGTATGGTGACCTCAGTCCTACTCACAGGAGAAGTAGTGACTTGGTGGAAAATGCTGGCCATGATGTTGATTTTGTCAGGGCTGTTATTGGCAAATGTGAAGATAAAAATTAAAAAAGCTGTTAACGATGACCACTAAAAAACTCGGCCATCATTAGCAGCTTTTGATTTTCTGCAGCTTTTTTTCTATAGTTATCGTAAATCATCCACGACAGCTAGCATTGCTACCAGTGATGCTTCGCCTAATTTGATAGAACGCTCGGGTGACCAACCCATCTCTTCATCGGGCAGATTATCATTGTCTTTAAATGGCATCTCTAACGTATTAGCGAGGCAATCAAAACGCTCTGCTACCCAATTGGTGGCAACGGTCATATTGGCAGCACCCGGCGCATCGATCTCATAGCCAATCTCAGACTGAAAATCAGCACTGGCTAACTTTAATACGTCTGAAAATCTATCACGTAGTCCAGCAAGACGGTCACTATAGCTTGGCGTCCCTTGTGACCCAGCTAGGAATACATACGGCAATGCTTCATCGCCATGCACATCGTAAAATAGATCCACGCCTGTCGCTTCCATTTTATTAATCACATGAAATACTTCAGGGCTTTTGTCTAAGCTTGGACTTTGCCATTCACGATTTAAGTTGGTTCCGGCAGCGTTAGTACGCAAGTGTCCACGTACACTGCCATCAGGGTTCATGTTAGGGACAATATAAAAATTGGCCTTGTCTAATAACTGTTTGCCAGTCGCATTATCGCTATCTAACAAGCTATATAATAATCCCTCGATCAGCCATTCAGCCATCGTTTCACCTGGATGCTGACGAGCAGTAATCCATATATTGCGCTTGTGAGCAGCACCGTCACCTATTTTGACTAGGGTCAAGTCACGCTTATCAAGCGTTTCGCCTAGATGCTCTAACGTCACTAGCGGATGCACTTGCACGGCGGCCAATAAATCTTGATGACGCTCATAGCTATAAGGCGCAAAATACGCAATCTGAATGGTTTCGCATTCTAACTCTGCTACGATGGTCAACTTGCCATCTTTATAAGACGTTGGCAGACGGAACCAATGCTGACGATCATAAGAAGCAACCGCTTGGTAGTCCTCCCACCCTTCTAAATAGGACGCTTCGCCTGCATTCATAATATTGAGAACATACTGCTCCCCTACCTGTCCTGATAGGCGAAAGTTAAACCACTGAAAAAACTCGCCACCAACGTCTGGACGAATCGCTAACTGAATGTCTTTTTTGTCATCTGCATTAATAATGTCAATGTTGCCTGCATCGAAATTAGCTGTGATATGCATAGTCATTCCCTAATTGATTTTTATGATTGTGTTTTAAGTATTATGTTCGTTATCGACTTACTATTTTACCTATTGCCTTTTAATAATTTCTAGTTTTTAATAATCTCTAGCTTTATATTGGGCACTAGACATACATTTACTTGGTCATTACCAGCTCGTTTTCAAGGCAATCACTTGCCAAATCTATCTATTCAGATTGAATATCTATCGTTGACTAGGGCGTGTCCTCAATTCAATCGATAGTCATCTAAATGAGTTAAAAATGGCTAAATCTTGCCAAACGGTGTCAAATAGCTGACTAATATCTCGATATTATCTGCGCTATTTTCCTTGTTTGACTGCGATTTATCTCATTTTTATCACCATTTTTAAAATGAGGACACGCCCTACTAAAAGATTAAACCTCCGCTAATAACTCGACACTCACTTGAAAGTAATCATCGTCTTTTATAGTAATACTGACGTTACCGTTATGCGCCCCGACGATAGACTGTACGATAGATAGACCCAAACCTGTTCCTGTATGGCGCTCTATTGTTTTGTAATGTCGATAGAAGCGCTCAAACAACTTATCTGCCTCACTTTGTGCCAATGGCTCATCTAATTGGTTAGTGATGGTCATTCGTAGAACGGCTTGTTTTGATTGTTGAAGACTGGTTATCGTTGTGTCCACTATCTCATCTGAGTTTACTCTATCTGCCCTAATGGTTATAACGCTATCTTGAGCAGCATAATAAATCGCATTCGATATCAGATTAGCAAAGAGCCTTTGTAATAAACTTTTATCTCCTAAAACAGCGCTGAACTCACCTTTGGTTTCAATAGCGATACCTCTGTCTTCTGCAATCATTTCGTAGTAATCAACGAGATTGGTGATTAAACGGTCCGTATCCACATGACTGATTTGCGAGTCACTCAATCCTTTTTGGGTTTTTGCCAGCAGCAGCATATTATTTATCATGGCCGACAGCTGCTCTAACGTGTCATGCTGATGATGTAGCTGCTCAATGTATTCATCACCAGCTCTCGGTTTATTTAACATGACTTGCGTTTGCGTGCTGAGTGTCGCTATTGGAGTGCGCAGCTCATGGGCGATATTGTCTGAAAACCGTGACAATGATTCAAAATTACTTTCAAGCTTGGCCATCATTGAGTTGTAAGATTCTGCTAATGGTCGCAGCTCTAACGGCATATCACTGACCGTGACTCTGTCATCCAATTTGTCAGGATTCATTCTTTTCATTTTTTGGACGATGGTCGCCAAAGGTGCAAAACCCCAGTACACACCCAATGCCGCTACTGAGACAAGCAACAAGGTAATCGCGAACAAAATCATACTAAGCTGTCGATTGAACTGTAATAAATACTGATGATGCACATCTATAGGCAGTGCGATAAGCGCAAGCATTTTGTCGTCTTCAATGACCATTGCTCGATAGTATCGGCTGTTGATATTCATCACAAACTGTTGCTTATCATTATTTTGTTTCAGTGATGACAGATTAAACCCTTCCCCTAGCTCTTGAGCAAAGTTATTGGGGGTACTAGACAGTATCTGCCCTTCTTTATTAGCGATAATGGTTTTTAGATCGTAATCCAGCCAAGAAGAATGCTGATGATCAGCTTCATCTGATATCGCTGCGGTAGAAGTATCTCCATCAGGCATTACGTCAGATGCCGCTCTTCGCGGCTGTTGACTATTCAATGGATTTTGAGAGCTAGGTAGGGTTTGAGAAGTTATAGGGCTACTAGGTTCTATAAATCGTTTACGTAGATTAAAAGCCGCATGGGTCATAATCTCAGCATCCATTTGCTCAAAATGGCCTTTAACAGAACGCTGTATCCATATATAAATAATAACCTGCGATATAACAACAAATATCGTGAGCAACAACACAGTACGCCATAATAGTGGCAAGCGCCGATTATCAAACCTATATTTCATATTAGACATTGCCAGCTTCGTGAGATGGTTTGCTATCAAGCGCCGTATCGACAGCTTCTAACCGATAGCCCATCCCGCGCACTGTATGAATCAGCTTTGCATCATGATCATCGTCTATTTTTATACGAAGACGCCTTATCGCCACATCAATCACATTGGTATCATTTTCGAAGTTCATATCCCATACTTGAGAGGCGATGATTGAGCGTGGAAGCACTTCACCGCGGCGCTCTAATAAAAACTGTAATAAGGAAAACTCTTTTGCCGTGAGCTTAATAGGCTTATCTCCTCTATGCACCGTACGCTTGCCAATGTCCATCTTGAGATCCGCTATTTGCATAATCGTACTTTGATAGTCGGCTTGATTGGCACGTCGTAATAAGCTTTTCATCCTGACGATCAATTCTGCAAAGGCAAAAGGCTTGGTCAAATAATCATCACCACCAATCTCAATCCCTTTTATCTTGTCACTTAAGTCATCTTTTGCGGTTAGAAATAACACAGGTGTATGCTTGCCAGCCGCTCGGTAATTACGCACCAGCTCAAAGCCACTAACATCAGGCAGCATCACATCCATCAATATCACACTAAATTCTTCCGTCATCAATGCATGATAGCCGTCTAATCCTGTTAGCTGATGATCCACGATAAACCCAGCCTCGGTTAAGCCTTTTTTTATATACTCGCCAAGCTTCAATTCATCTTCTACCAGCAGTACTTTCATAATAGCTTCCCATATACCTTTCACGCTTACCTAGCATAGTAAAGCATAACCCCACTTTGAACATCAAAAAATCTCAAGATGACAGAATTGTAATCTTACCGTCATCTCTCTGTCAGAACCACTAAAGTATGCTTTAAAGTAACTTAATATCTTAAAGTCTTTTCGACTACATACTAAATCAAATAAGGATTTACCATGTCACTATTCAAATCAATGCCACTGCTCAAACCAATGCCACTGCTCAAATCAATGCCACTGTCTAAATCAATCGTAGCAACTGCTATAGCTTTAGTTGTTTCAACCTCTGCTTTGGCACATGACCCAAAAATGCATGCTGAAAAAGACCAAATGAACTGTGAGAAAATGCAAAAGCATATGCAGATGATGCAAAAAATGGATCATAGCAAAATGGATATGAATGATCCTGCTATGAAAGCCATGATGGCCAACATGAGCAAAATGAAAGCGATGTACCAAAAGCACTGTGTGAGCAGCGATAGCGACTCTTAAACATCAATTTATAAGTTCAATACTATAGTCAGTTCAATATAATTTCGATACAAGGAAACCGAGTGTAAGTTATACATTAGTATGCTTAGCGAGGATGACGCTGTAGCGGATTTATATAGACTTGACTATATTGTCAGAGAAGCTGATCAAGCAGTAATGGGATATTAAAGAAAATGGATTTTTAGGACAAACCTATGAAGTTCTTGTTAGGAATACTTTTTACTGTCTTTGTCGCTATTACGGGTATTTTTATTACGGTGACTAGTGGCATGATAAATATCGGTGCTGATCGAGCTCATAGTCCGCTGGTTTACGATTTTTTAGAAACTGCCCGCACACGCTCGATTGAACATGCCAGTAAGAATATTTTGGTTCCCAATTTAAAGAAGGCGGAAATGATCAGCTCGGGCGGTGCAGATTACAAAGATATGTGTGCAGGCTGTCATTTGTCTCCCGGCGTCAACAGCACAGATTTAAATAGCGGTATGTACCCAAAGCCTCCTAATTTTACCGAGGCGGATATCGTTAAGCGCTATCAAACCGAAGCTGGTGCCAGACAAAGCTTTTGGGCGATTAAACATGGCATTATGGCGTCTGGCATGCCCGCTTGGGGCGCTACTCACGATGATGACAGGATGTGGGCGATGGTCGCTTTTATTAGATCGTTACCTGACCTAAATGAAAACCAGTACACCATGCTAACGACTCGGTTAGACGATAGTATGTTGGATATGTCATTTGATGGTGAGATGGATATGTCAGGTGATGGATCCGACATGCAACATTGATTTTTTGTACAAAATGCAGTGCTCAATAGTGCTGCTTTTTTCGATTTGAGTTTTAAGCTTTACTAGTACTATTTTATCCAGTGCTATTTTATCCAGTGATTTGGCTCTAATTTTTATAATATTTAATCGTCAGACAGACGCTCGGGAGTGGTTTTATGAGACGCTATACCAATAGATTTATTAATGAACATCATCAGATATCTGGCCGTGTGCTCTCGGCGATCGTGGTATTGCCATTATCGTTAACGATTGCCGCTTGTAGTCAACCTAATTCCGCTGCTGCTGACTCAACACCAGCGACTGAGCCAACTATTGCTACGCAAAACGTGCAAACTACGCACACGGAGCAACCAACAGCTGAAACGACACCTATCAGCGCTCCTTCAGATACCCAATCAACTATCCTAAAAAACATCTCAGCCACCGTCTATAAAGATGCCAATTGTGGCTGCTGCAAAGAATGGGTTGGTTATGCCGAAGGTCATGGTCTAAACGCAACCGCACAGAATGTCGAAGACGTATCCTTATTTAAAGAGCGATACAGCGTACCGCAGCAAATGCGCTCTTGCCATACCACCGTTACTACCGATGGCTACGTTTTCGAAGGTCATGTCCCTGCTAAGTATATGGCGCAGTTCCTAAAAAACCCGCCAAGTGATGCGATCGGACTTGCCGTACCGAGCATGCCAGTCGGTAGCCCTGGTATGGAATACCAAGATAAATTTATGCCATATAAAGTGATGCAGCTTAACAAAGATGGCTCAACAGCTATTTATGCAAGTATTGACACACCGCAGCAGCAAATCTAGCTTGGTTGTCGTTTAAATAGCTTATCCAGCTCTGTTAATAAGCGGCTAAAGACATAGGCTTAGCTGATAAACATACAGACTCAACTCTCACTTTATAGATATAAATCAGGTGAATAATTATGAACAAAACTATGCTTAACCGCAGGCGTTTTTTGACAGGATCTTCTACCTTGTTAGGGGCATCCATGCTGTCCACCCTACCGTCTATTGCCAATAGTGCGCTCGGTAAAGGCCAGCAGAATGTAGCCGTCAACAGTGATAAATCTGACCATATCGTACCTATCCTAACCGGTAATGAGTTTGACCTGTATGTCAGCAAGAAGCCTGTCACTGTCAATGGCAAGTCGAGTATGGCAACCCTCATCAATGACTCATTACCAGCGCCAACGCTAAAGATGCGTGAAGGCGATACAGTAACCATTCGTGTTCATAATCAGATGAATGAGTCAACCTCTATCCATTGGCATGGCTTGCTCGTACCTTTTGAGATGGATGGCGTACCAGGTATCAGTTTCGATGGCATTCCTGCAAATAG
Organism: Psychrobacter sp. P11G3; assembly: GCF_001435845.1. Taxonomy (NCBI): domain Bacteria; kingdom Pseudomonadati; phylum Pseudomonadota; class Gammaproteobacteria; order Moraxellales; family Moraxellaceae; genus Psychrobacter; species Psychrobacter sp. P11G3. The sequence goes on along the minus strand of NZ_CM003596.1, from coordinate 1,634,696 downwards.
CACCTTTACTTATAAATTCAAACTTAAACAATCAGGCACCTATTGGTATCACTCACACAGTGGTTTCCAAGAGCAAACCGGTATGCTTGGTGCTATCGTCATTGAACCCAAAGGCCGTGAGCGTCATCCAATCGAGGAAGACCATGTAATCGTGCTGAGTGATTGGACGCACCGCGATCCGCACAATCTCTTGAAGTTGCTCAAACAGCGCGCTGACTTTGATAACTATCATTTGCCGGATTTCAAAAAACTATTGTCTGATATTGCCGCAACAGATTTAGAAGCTGCTTATGACAAGCGCAAAATGTGGAATCAGATGCGCATGATGCCGACGGATTTTACTGATTTATCTGGCGAAAAGACCTTTACCTATCTGATGAATGGTAAAACCACAGCGGCTAATTGGACACAACTAGTAAAAGCAGGACAGCCCGTTAAATTACGCTTTATCAATGCTTCAGCACAGACGATATTCGATGTGCGTATACCGGGTCTCAAAATGACGGTGGTAGCAACAGATGGTATTGATGTCGCACCTGTTGCGATTGATGATTTCCGCATTGGCGTGGCTGAGACCTATGATGTCATCGTCACGCCTACTCAAGACGCACATACGATATTTGCCCAAAACATCGATCGTTCAGGCTATGTCGCGACCACGCTTGCGACCAAAAAAGGCGCGCGAGCTGCCATACCGGCTATGGACAAGATCGAATGGCTAACCATGGCCGATATGATGGGTGCGATGGGTGATAAAGGCTACAAAGCAAAGCATGCTAAGACCGAGTATGACTTTAAATCTGATATGCGTGTCGACAGTCCACGTATGAACCTCGATGATCCCGGTATTAACCTGCGCAATATCAATCGTGACGTGCTGAATTATAGTCAGCTGCGCTCTGTCGATGAGGCTATATTTGCGGAGCAGCGCAAGCCTACTAGAGAGATCGAGCTACATTTAACGGGTAACATGGAGCGCTATATTTGGGCGTTAGATGGTGTCATGTTTAAGGCTGCAACGCCTGTCAATATTAAGCCTAACGAGCGCGTGCGTATCACCTTAGTTAATGACACGATGATGAACCATCCTATGCATCTGCATGGTATGTGGAGTGACTTGCGCACGCCATCTGGAGACTTTCAAGTACGTAAACATACGATTGTGGTGCAGCCAGCGCAAAAGATTAGTTTCGATGTGACGGGAGAAGTTGGACGATGGGCATGGCACTGTCATCTGCTGTATCACATGGAAGCCGGTATGTTCCGAGAAGTTGCCGTTGTTTAACAAACCTTCAAATATGAGGCTTATTATGAAAATATTTAAGAAGAATCTGCCATTCATTGGTTTGTCATCGCTAGTCTTGCTCACGTCATCTTTTGCAACAGCTGCTGAGATGTCTGATATGGATCACAGCGGCATGGATATGTCAGGCGATATGTCTGATATGGCTCATAGCAGCATGGATATGTCGGGCGATATGTCTGGTATGGATCATAGCGGTATGGATATGTCAGGTGATATGTCTGGTATGGATCACAGTGGCATGGATATGTCTGGTATGCAAGGTGGGCAGCCACCAGCCGATACTCGCAGTCCAGACTATTCAAATGGGGTTCCCTACGGACAGTATGGTAAGCCAATGATGATGGGCAGCATGCCATTATGGGGAGTGTCAGTAGACGACTTTGGCTATCAGTTTGATGAAGACCAAATCAACTTTGAGGCGACGGGTTGGTATGGTACTGATAGCAATCGTATAAGACTACGCACGGAAGGTAGTGCTCATACTAAAGATGATAGAGAAATCGATAGCTTAAGCTCCCTTGCTTATTGGAAACCACTGAGCATTTTCTGGAATGGTGAAGCTGGTGTCGCTTACGATACTGAAAACGATAACGCTGCCATAATGGCAGGTATTGTCGGTACCGCGCCTTATTTTATCGAAACGGATGCGAGAGCCTACTTATATACCGATGGTCAACTTCGTCTTGATCTGGGCGCAGAGTACGAATGGCGTTTGGATCAGCATTGGGTAGTCATACCGGAGGTTGGACTGACTGCCTTTAGTAAAGATGACCATGATAATGGTATTACCAAAGGCTTTAATGAGATGGAAACTGAGGTCAGGCTGACTTACGAGACATTCAGTCGCCAGCTAGCTCCTTATGTAGGTGTTAGTTATGAGACAGCGCTTGGCAAGGCTCGTGGCCAACGACGTCAAGAAAATGAATCAGTTGATAGCAGTAGTTTGACTGCGGGGGTTAAATTCTGGTTTTAACTGTCTACCCATTTTAATTTAACAAAACAATGGAGGTCATATCATGGAAGCTGCTAAGCAAAAAAATATGAACCCTTATGTAAAATTTACCTTAATGATTCTGACATCGACTGTCATCATGTATATCATGATGTACTTCAATACCTACCAGTGGGATCACATTTACTTTAGTGAAACCCGAGCTTATATGGCGCTATACATGGGTGCCGGTATGGCAGTCGTCATGTTGGCATTTATGACCAATATGTATAAGAAGACCAAGGTCAATTTGATGATCTATGGTCTAAGTGTATTGATGTTTGTAGTTGGTATTTGGGGCGTTAGATCTCAAGGGACTGTCGATCAAGTCGATTGGATGCAGGCGATGATACCGCATCACTCGATTGCCATTCTCACCAGTAGTCGCGCTGATATTGAAGATCCGCGTGTACAAAAGCTTGCTGATGATATTATAAAAGCACAAAAGCGTGAAATCTCTGAGATGAAGCAGTTGATTGATGAGCTTGAATAAGAGAATGGTGTACCAGTGAACGCTGCGAAAAGCGATTACTTTTTTCTGCTCAGACGCTCAATGACCCAGCCTGCTAGTGGGAAAGACACCAACTGTGTCAGTGGAACAAGTATTATCGTTTCAATTAATACCACCACTGGCAGGCTTAATCCTTGGGTCACAGGCTTCAATAACGTCAATACGATTAGGAGCGTTGGATAAAGTCCGACATATCCTATCAATATGCGTATAAGTCTGTCTTTGGAATTCTGATTCATTGCCTACTACCTATTGATAAAACGATAAAAGAAAAACCTTTAAGCGACAAAAACAATAATTGTCGCTTAAAGATTGACTGTCTGTGAATATCCAACAAGTCACAAATTTATAAATGAAAATAAGGCCATTAGTATTAATGGCCTTATCTCAGTCACTGTTTATGTACTTTGCTATTCTTGATAGTAAGGATAATCACTGTAGCCCACATCAGTACCACCATACATCGTGGTAGGATCTACTTCATTCAATGGCCAGTTATTGGCAATACGCTCTGGCAGATCAGGATTGGCGATAAAAGGACGACCAAACGCGAATAAATCACCGTAGCCTTTTTCTAAAATGTTCACAGCTTTTTGTACCGTGTACTTGCCAGCATAAATAATACGGCCTGAAAACTCTTCTCTGACTGCTTGATAAAAAGTGTCTGGTAAATCAGGCGCATTATCCCAATCAGCTTCTGCAATGGACAAATAAGCAATACCCGCTTGCTCAAGGACTTTAATCGCTTCAATATACGTATGATGAGGATCTGACTCTACCAATCCTAAATACACGCGTGTCTCATCCGTACTCGCAAACAAAGGCGCAAAGCGTACGCCTAAACGATCAGCACCCACCACTTCACTGACAGCAGCCACGATTTCTTTTAAGAAACGCAGACGATTGGTTAACGACCCACCATATTGATCATCACGTGTGTTGCTATGTTCAGAGATAAACTGATTGACCAAATAGCCATTAGCACAATGTAGCTCTACCCCATCAAAACCTGCCTCCAATGCATTGCGCGCAGCTGCCGCATACATCGTTACCAGTTCACCAACCTCATCAGTACTAAGAGCTCGTGGCTCACTTGGATCAGCCAATGCTCCTTCACCCGGACCTGTTTCGATGAAGACTTTTACGTTATCAGCGGTAATATCAGAAGGCCCTACCGGCTGAGCACCGTTAGGCTGCAAGCTGGTGTGCGACACACGCCCTACATGCCAAAGCTGAGCAAAAATAATACCGCCTTTGTCATGTACTGCTTGCGTGACTTTTTTCCAGCCTTCCACTTGGGCTGGTGAATGAATACCTGGCGTCCAAGCATAGCCTTGGCCTCTTGGCTCAATCTGCGTACCTTCCGTCACCATAAAGCCTGCTGACGCACGCTGTGCATAATAGCTGGCCATTAAGTCATTAGGAATATTGTCAGGTTGCGTGCTACGAGAGCGTGTCAATGGCGGCATTACGATGCGGTTTTTGAGCGTATAAGGCCCAAGTGCTACAGATGAAAATAATATCTTTGTATTTAGAGTGGTTTGTGTCATAAGTGTCTCTTTTAAAGCAGCTGATGGCTTATTATTGAATGTATTGAGCCTGTTTTGATGCTTAATAGCTCATTTAGTGGCTACTTAAGCAATGTTGGTCAGCATAGCGTTTTAAAGGTACAATTAGAAACAACCAATTATTGTTTAAGATACAACTATTAATGGTACTCATTATGAATGGAATGAATCGGCTCGATATTAAGCAGCTTAGAGTATTAAAGGCGTTACTTGATCTAAAAAACCTGTCACAAGTCGCACGCAAAATGGGGCTGACCCAACAAGCCATCAGTGAGCAGTTGCGTAAGTTACGTGAGGTGTTTGATGATCGCCTGTTTATTCGTCAAGGCAATAGCATGGTGGCAACACCAAAGGCGCTATCGATGCAGCAACCTATTGACCATATATTAAAGCAGTTGGAAGATTTGTTAGAGCCAGAGATTTTTATGCCGCACACATATAAAGGCGTCTTTACAATTAGTGCGACTGACTATGCGACGCAGGCATTATTACCGCAATTGTTTAATATTACGCGACGCGACGCACCTGATCTGAAGCTGATCGTCCGTGATTTTGCCTCGGACAATATCAATCAGCTGATAGCAGCAGGTGAGCTTGATTTGTTGATTACCTTTCCTGAATTTATCCCAGATAACTTATCGTATGTGACTTTATTTGAAGAACAACATTTATGCGTGACGGGTTGTGAAAATAAACCTCCAATAGAACCATTAACGCTAGCGCAAGTGGCTGCACACGCGCAGCTCGTCGTGTCACCTTCGCGTGCTAATTTACGTGGCTCTCATGATCAATGGTTTGCAGAAAAAGGTCTAAAACGAAATATTGTGATGTCGGTTCCTAGCTTTTCGGCTGTACCAGATATTTTGCACACGACTGACATGATTGCGTTTTATCCTTCGCGATTATTGCCAAGCAGTAAGGTCAAAGAACTTGAGGTGGAAGCATTGCCGCCTACTTTTAAGGTCATAGCAGCATGGCATCCACGTACTGCTGACAGTGGCATACATCGTTGGTTAATCGAGCAATTACGAAATATATAATAATTGACTTAGCTATATCCAACTTTGAAACGACATCGAACACTCTTAAACTTGATGTAAGTATTATCTAGACTAAACATAGTCCTACGCAAGATTCTAGACGGGTGCACATAATCACCTTAGTAACAGTTTCTTAAAATAACAGTTTCTTAAAAGTAGTTATCCTACGCAATACTCTCCAAATTGGGTATTAACTCATTACTGCTTATCACTTTATCAACATCAATAAACTCACCTTTACCCATGGCGCCAAGATTATAGTCTGCAAACTCATGATATAAAGTAACCACATCACCCATGATTAAAAGTGCAGGGGTTGGCAGTTTTGCTTCAGCTTGCTGATCAGCGATATCACTTAATGTGCCGATAAGTACTTGCTGCGTTGGCATACTGGCATGACTAATGATAGCAAAAGGCGTTTCGCTGTCGCGTCCACTTGCTATCAACCCTTGTGTCATCTCATGCAAACGGTGCAAACCCATGTAAAACACAACTGTCTGGCTGCTGTCCATTAGCTCACTATAATCATTATTGGGCGCGCCATTTTTTTTGCAAGCAGTGACAAACTTGACCGATTGAGCATGGTCACGGTGCGTTAGTGGAATTCCTGTACGGCTAGCAGCGGCACTTGCGGCAGTAATACCTGGAATAGTCTCAAAATGAATGCCATGACGCACCACTTCCTGCAGCTCTTCGCCGCCGCGCCCAAAAATAAAAGGATCGCCACCTTTTAGACGAACCACCATTTTACCTGCCAGCGCGTGTTTGACCAGTAGCTCATTAATGCTCTCTTGTGGCAATGCATGGTTGGCGCGGCGCTTACCAACGAATATTTTTTCAGCCGTGCTCGCGCACATATCCAAAACATCCTCAGACACCAGGCTGTCATACAACACTACCTCTGCACGCTGCATCACCCGCCACGCTTTTAAGGTTAATAGCTCAGGGTCACCAGATCCTGCACCAATCAGATGCACAGTGCCTCTTTTGTTGCCAGTTTGCACGTTTTCTGTGCCGTATTGACCCATTAGTGGATAGGCCTCATGCGTTGAGATAGCGGCAGATATATTGGTCATGATGGTGACTCCTAATAACAGCGTGAATACAGCAAAATGGGCAACCAAAAGCAAAGTTGTCAATAAATCCCTACTCTACAATGGCTTATTGTTCATAACACAACACTCAACCGGTAGTTGCATATAAACGGTTGCAAGCGACGTGCCATACCATCATTTAAGCTTGCGCCAATGCGGCGCATTCTGCGATTAATGCGTTGATTTGCCCCACACAAGATCCACAATTGGTACCTGCCCGGCACTGCTTGCCCACTGCCGTCGCACTAGTACAACCCTGCTGTGTGATAGCGTTGAGAATAGTGTTTTTTCCAACCGACATACATGAGCATACCAAGGGTCCTGGATCAACATACCCACTGGCAGGCCGTCCCGCGAGCAACCACTTATATCGTTGTTTGACAGGTATTTGGCTGGTATCCGTAAAGCAGCTATCGAGCCAATGTACACTCGGTAATTGCGTTTGCGTTGGAGCAACATAAACAGCCATGATCAGTTGTGTACTAGGCCTTTCATCATCTGATACTTGACTAACTATAGCAGTGTTATTTGAGTCTATCTCAGGCGCAGCATGCGTCACAATAAAACGTAATTGATTCTGTACATTATCGACCGTAAACGCCGTATGCATGACACGCTTTTGACAATTTGACTCTGATAATGATTGTATAGACGCTATAAACTGCTGCCAAAACTCGGGGCACGCTAAGGTACTGCTAGCCTCATCCATTGGACTAGCGAGATTGATCAATATACTGTTATTCTGATGACTCAAACTCCAAGTAAGTGCAGGTAGCTCCTCTGGTAAAATATTCTTTGAACGTGCCTCGTATTTTATTTTAGACAATTCTTTCTCTGACGCTTTGGCAGAAAAATTGGCCAAAATAGTACGTAGTTGCACTATAACGGCATCTTGCCATTCAGGATGCACCAAAATCTTACCAAATGATTGCATAGGAACGGGCGTGACACTAATCGCCGTATTTTTGAGCTCTGGCTGCCCTGAATGCGGATCGACGACTGTTGGAATAAGAGGGCCTACTCGGGCGAAGCTAGCAAAAGCATTGCTCCAATGCATGGGCATAAATGCATCACCAACGCGCAACGTATCGCTAATGGCAACTTGCGCCATCACGGTACTCTCTGACTCGTTGCCATCCCTAGCCGTACTCATCACGGTATCATTGACTATGCCATTACTCGCCATGCCATTCTCATAGCTTTCATACTTTTCATACTTTTTGTAGTTTTCATACCTACGATGCAGTTGTACAAAGTCGTTGTCTTGAATACCCAGTTGCCGTGCATCATTAGGATGTATGGTCAGTGTCGGTATTGGCTGATGTTGATTTAACTGCGGTGCAAGGCCAGTGCGAGTCATGGTATGCCATTGATCACGCAGTCTGCCCGTAATCAGGCGTACATGAACCACCTGGCTTTCAGATTGATTATTATGCTCAAACTCACGTTTAGAGAGTGGTCGATGCTCACCAATCAGTTGGGGTTTCTGCCTTCTTTGACGTCGATGCCCATTGGCCGTACTCGCTTCATCAGAGGGCGTAATAGCGATTAACTGTGACTTGGTAACAGTAGCAGCGGAATTAATAATCTCATTTTCTAAAGGTTTTATCTTATCAATCATGGAGATACGCGTACCACCCCATTGAAACGGTAACATCTCTTCGTATGCTTGCTGACTGAGTACGATTGGCTGATATGTTTGATTGCCTTTATGATTAACATGTTGGCTAATATATTGGTGAGCAGATTTATCGGTTGGCATCTCATCTGTTATTAGAGCAGACAAGTCTTTGCTAAGATTCAGGTAGCGAGGATAGGTCTTATTGGAATGAGATACGCTTTGATTATGTGTATTACCATAAGCAGTCAATGCCACATGTTCGTTAAATATCTCGCTAGGATGTTGGTAATCAAACCCCGTTAATCCCATGCGTATGGCAACTTGAGACAGTATCCACCAATCTGGTTTGGCAAGCCCTGGTGCAGGCATTAATTTCCGCTGACGAGAGATGCGCCGTTCAGAATTGGTGACCGTTCCAGATTTTTCACCCCACCCCTGAGCAGGCAATACAATATCGGCACACTTCACCGTATCACTGTCTACCGAGCAGTCAGAAACAATCACCAAATCACATTCAGCAAGCGCTTGGCGAAAATTATCCGCATCTGGCAAGCTGACCACAGGGTTGGTGGCCATAATCCAAATGGCCTTGATACGACCATCCAATATGGCAGCAGCAGCATCGCAGGCTTTGACACCTACATTTGGGGAGATAGCCTGAGGCGACTGCCAAAAGTCTGCTACGAGCTGACGATGATCAGCATTGTCTAGTTCTAAATGCGCCGCCAACAGATTAGCAAGGGCGCCTACTTCTCGTCCACCCATTGCATTAGGCTGTCCAGTGAGTGAAAACGGACTGGCCCCTACTTTGCCCACACGCCCTGTGAACAAATGGGTGTTGATAATGGCGTTGACCTTATCAGTTCCGCTTTGTGATTGATTGACGCCCATACTAAAGGCAGTAACTGTTTTATCAGTGGCGGCAACGCATTCATAGAACTGGCGGATACTATCCGCAGACACTTGACAGGCACTGGCAACTTCATCGATACTCCATGCTTTGGCCGTATTCACCGCATCATCAACGCCCAAGCTTTGGCTAACATATTCATCATCTTGGCAACCCTGCTGATCTAGGTAATGCAGCAACCCATTATATAAATGTGTATCCGTGCCCGCAGCAATTGGCAAATGCAAATCGGCAAATTCACAAGAGTCCGTATGGCGTGGGTCTATCACAATCAGTTTTTTATTAGGATTGGTTTTTTTGGCTGCTAAAAATCGACCAAACAAAATAGGATGGCACCACGCCATATTAGAGCCTACCAGTACCAATAAATCACAAGCCTCCAAATCCTCGTAATTACCCGGCACAAGGTCTGCGCCAAACGCGCGTTTGTGCCCGGCTACTGCAGATGACATACACAGCCGAGAGTTGGAGTCGATGTTGTTATTACCGATAAACCCTTTTATAAATTTGTTAGCCACGTAATAGTCTTCAGTCAGCAATTGACCTGAGACATAAAACATAATGCTGTCTCGCCCGTGTTTGGCGATAGTGTCATTTAAACGACTGGCCACGTCATCTAAAACGGTGTCCCAGTCTGTCTGATTTACAAGTGGCTTGTCAGATAGGTCTTTGGCATTGAAATCATTACCCAATTGCATAGGCTGATGCTGTTGCATGACTGCTTGCTTGTTTTGATAATATGGCTCGGTCAAGCGGCGCGCAGTGCCCAGTGTTTGCGCCAATGCACTCCCTTTGGAGCACAATTTGCCAAAGTTAGCAGGATGATCAGGATCTCCTTTGACGCTCAGCACCTCTGTCTCATTTACGCTCGCTAAAACACCGCATCCCACTCCGCAATAAGGGCACGTCGTGCGGATAGTAGTGATAGAGCTATCAATCAAATCACCATCAGATGACAACGGTGCTTTTTTGATATTTTTGGTGGCGCTTATGTCATGTGTCTCAATGACTCGGCCTGTTGCTTTTTGCACGCTATTAGGCAGGTTGTCCGATTTATTAGCTGGCACTACTTTGCTAGCAGCAGATTCATTGGCGGTAGCGTTATTCATAATGCATCCTCTAACAGTTCAGCCGCTTTATGATGATCGACGTTCCTCTCTGTCTCATTAAATTCTATATCTACTTCCGTAGTTAGCGAATTGTTAAGCGTGATTTCATCCAAATGACAATATGCCTCGCCAAATATGAGTGTGTCTTTGATAGGCGTAATATCAATGTTATCTATAATCAACTGGCTATAAAAGCTGCCATCGCTGGTGTCCCCATAAAGCACAGCACCAATGAGTTTGTTTTCTTTGAGGTACAGACAGTGATAATGGTTTAATTCAGGCTGACGATATACGAGAGTCTCAATAGAGTCGGCAGCGTCATCATCGAAAGCAATTTGCCCTGCAGAAAATGCAGACATACCAGATACTTTTAATTTTAATGACAGCGGTTTACTCACAAAAGGAACCCAGTGATCTGGTACGGCAGCTTTATTGCCTATCACATTTATATCGTTTTCTATCAAGTCATCTTTTAAAACCGTGACCAATGTATCTACCTGCTGATTGACCGGCGCCACCATTCCAAATAGCTCGCCCTCTCGCTCTATACACTCACCAATGGCATAAACATTGGGACAACTGGTATGCATAAAATCATCGACCACAATACCGCGATTAACCTCGATCCCGCTTTGTTTGGCAAGCGCTGTATTGGGTATCACACCCACTGCCATCACGATAAAATCGGCCGCTAGCATGCGCCCGTCCTTTAAAGATAATCCGCATACTTCTCCTGCATCATTCATCTCGATGGCCTCAGTATGGGCAGAAACCGTGAGACCAACCCCTCGGCGACTGAGCTCAGCTTGCAGAAGCTCGGCAGCTGACAGGTCTAATTGGCGATTGAGTACATAACCGTCCATATGAATGACCGTCATGCTCGCGCCCTGTGCCGCCAATGCGCAGGCAGCCTCCAATCCCAGTACGCCACCGCCAATCACCAACCCCGTTTTTCCTTGGCTAGCATAGTCCATCAGAGCGGTCACATCAGCAAGGTCTCGAAACACATGCACGCCTTTAGCCGTGTGATTGGGGAACGGAATGACTCGGGCAGTTGACCCTGTGGCCATTACTACCTTGGCATAATTGAATGTTTGCCCATCATCTAGCTCAATACACTGGTGCCTGGTATCTATTGCCTCTACCGCAACCCCAGACAACACAGTAATACCCAGCTGCTCATACTCTGAGTTATCATATAAATAAGTATCTTTAAACGCTGTGTCGCCAGCCAATACGGGTGACAACATAATTCGGTTATAGCCCACGTGTGGCTCTTTACTGATTAACGTAATTGGCAAACGGGCGGTGTCATCATTTGATTGCGTGCGAGCAAGCTCAATGGCAAAACGACTGCCTGCCATGCCCGCCCCGATAATAACGATGCCAGCGTTTTTTTGATGGTCTGATGCTAAGGCGTGAGTGTTGGTATGAGTATCTACCCTAGTGGAGGCTTGCGACATAGATAGCGACATAAACAGAAAATTCCTTAGCTGTGCGGAGCAGCATTGAATGCAAAACAACGTGTCATGAAAAGTACGCCAACAACAACAATAAAATGATGACAAACTCTATGAAGCAAATGCCATGCCATACCAGTAGAGGGTTACGCTTAATGAGGGGTTCTGGATCGCGGCTGTGCGCCTTATTATCGGGGTTAAAATCTTGTAAAAACTCGCCAATGGCTTGATAGCGCGCGTTAGTGTTGACATGCAGCGCACGCATGAGTGCCTGTTGGCTGGCGTCAGGTACGTTCTGTTGCCGTAGCGGCTGCGCGGGCATGATTAGTGTTTGGTTTGGCATCATTAGTGTTTGGGTATTAAATGGCAATTGCCCCGTCAGCAATTCATAGCCAATCACTGCAATCGAGAACAAGTCAGAATGCACACCTTTTGGTGCATCGGTGTAATATTCTGGTGCAGCATAGTGCAAATCACCATTTGGTGGTCGGGTGCTGTCTTTTAAGATAGAGGAGCTGGCGGAACCAAAATCAATCAGTTTAACGGCGCCAGATTTGGTTAAAAGAATGTTTTCGGGTTTGATATCTTGATGCAGCAGATAGTTGCGATGCATGACTCGAACCGCCATGCCAATTTTGGTGAGTAAATCAAAGGTTTGCCACACATCACAAGGCGCATGACGATCCATAAAGTCCCGTAAACTCTCACCAGCGATATATTCAGTCAAATGATATAAGTATGTGGTACTTGCTGGTACTGGATAGTAACGCAGCAGCCCCGACTCACTGAGTCCAGAACCCACGTTATGACTAATATTGTTGGATGCAGGATTGACAGGCAATCGATTGGGATCAGCTTGATTGTAAGCCGACTCACCCGCACGGCGATGTTTTGATAGGCTCAAACCAATTTTACGTTCTTTTAAAAAATCACGCAGATAGTGACCATCATCCACAGAGTCTAAACTGGGTGATTTTAAAACAAAGTCATGGTTGTATTCATCTTGTACCCAGTACACGTGACTGCGAGCAGTACGAGCAATGATACCAATCACAGTAAAGCCATCAATATGATCGCCTATCTGTAAACCAGTTGGCAGCTGGTAGCGATTCACATCACGTATGACTGTATCCAGATTATCAAAGTCAATACCATCAAAATGACCAATACCCTTTGAGCCATTGATAGAAGTAAAATGGGCTAAGCGTGTGTTCATACTCAGCATGACCATGCTTAGATTATCATGACTGCCTGCACTAAAGGCTTGCTCGCACACGGCTTGACTGGTGTGAAACCCTAGCGGTAATTTGTGTGTAGTAGCCATCAACTGAAATATATCAGTCGCACTGCTGCACAGCTCAAACTGCAACTCTGTGGGCTCTATATGCTCATAAACCCCATCTGTCATGATGGCCAAACACTCGTTTTGATGAAGGGTAAATACTGATTGTTGTAGCTCTAACTGGCTATCTGCGCCAATAGCTGCAGCAAGCGCTCCTTTATCTTGGCCGCGGTGCACGCGGTGATCTTTGCTCAATACTGTCAGACAATCTACCCCAATGCGGTATATTCGAGAATCGCCTGTATGAAACAGGTGAATACGGTCACCGATACAGAGCAAGCCTGATAACGTAGACAACAACGGCGGCACCCGTTGATACGATTGAGGAAAATATAAGATATCGTTGGCTTTGTTGACTGCTGTTTTGATGATAGTGGCGACTTGATCATCGTCAAAACTGATGGATGACGTCTCATCTTGTGATTGTGCCAGTACAGTCAACCCTAATGTGATTTTGTGGGCAACGGTATTCACTACCAGTCGACTTGCCTGTTTTGGAAACTGACAAGCGCTGACCCCATCTGCCATCAGCACCAATAATGGGGCTGATAAGGACGGGGGAGATGTTGAGCGATTAGCATTAGATGATTCTGCACCTGAACATTGATAGGGCAAGCAGGTGGTGATAAGTAAGCTGTCTTGGTTTTCAGTCTTGCGACCTGCCATAGTAAAAAAATCAAGCCACCATAATGCAGTGCTGCCATCATCAATACTCTTACTTTCATTAGTCTCATCAATAGCAACAAACTGACTTGACTCTATCAAAGATGACGAAGTGTTGAAATGAGCAGCCATCTCATCCGCATTTTGACTATTGTTTCTATTGGCATTTGCTGCATGTGTTATCGTCATCTGTCGTCACCCCATACTATCTATGACTCACTTGTATTTCGGCAAATGTGCCATCTGGCATCTCTTCAATAATGATGCCTTCTGGCTCTTTTAAGAGAAACAATGCAAAGAATCCAGCCACTGCTGTCGCGGCAATTACAAAGAAAAACACTTGATAAGACACCAGGCTTAGCACCGTTAAATACACCACTGATCCAACATTGCCATACGCACCTGTCATCCCTGCAAACTGCCCTGTCATACTGCGTTTGATCAGAGGAATCACCGCAAAAACAGCGCCTTCACCTGCCTGTACAAAGAACGAGCAAAACATCGTAATTAACAATGCCAGTGCAAGTGGCCATGTTGAGTCAAGTAAGCCCATTAATAGATACCCGATGGCCAATCCAGCTGTCAAAATCAACAAAGTAATTTTGCGACCAAACTTATCACTTAGCCAGCCGCCACCTGGGCGTGACATGAGATTCATAAAGGCATAGCTTGATGCCAATACCCCTGCCATCACAATCGATAAACTAAAAGTTTCTTGGTAAAACAAAGGAAGCATCGACACGACAGCAAGCTCTGAGCCGAACGTGGCAAAATACAAAATATTTAAGATACCTACTTGCTTAAAATCATAACGATGCGCTACTGGTACAGACGTGGTGAAAACCTCTTTATTAAAACGGTAACTACTGATGAACTCGTAAACATACAGTATCGCAAGGCCAATATAGACCATGATGACACTAGACTGGCTCAGCAAGCTCACACCATCAGGTGATAGTTTCCACGCCAATAGAGCCAATGCCAAATACATAGGCAATTTAAAAACCATCATTAACCAAAAATCACCTGATGACGTCACCATCATGGCACCTGATTTTTTGGGTTTAAAATAAGTGGCCCCTTTGGGTGTATTACGCGCCATCTTATAAAAAATGATGCTATAAATCGCCATCACTACCCCTGACGTGGCTGTTGCATAACGCCACCCTTCATCACCACCGAACACTGCTGCGGCACCAATCGCGATAGTCGGCAATAACAGTGCCGCTGCTGCTGAGCCGAAATTACCCCACCCCCCATAAATACCCTCAGCCGTCCCTAATTCATTGGTTGGAAACCAATCACTCATCAAACGGATACCCACCACAAAGCCTGCACCCACAAAACCCAGTAAAAACCGAGACAGTGCCAAGATGTTGTAGTCCTGCGCGAACGCAAAGGTAAAACAAGGAATAGCACCAATGGCTAAAATGGCAGTATAAACAATACGAGGGCCAAAACGGTCTGTCAGCATCCCGATAATCACGCGGGCCGGAATAGTCAATGCCACGTTTAAAATGAGTAGCGTTTTGACTTGGTCTTTACTCAGATTGAGCGTTTCTCCAATCGCTGATAAAAATGGTGCATGGTTAAACCATACAAAAAAGGTAAGGAAAAATGCCATCCAACCTAAATGAAGGATTTTATTTTTACCCGTAAATGACAAAACATTAAGTTTGTCTTTACTAGATGCAACGGGGGCTGATGATGACATAGGCAACTTCCTCAAATGATTAACTTCAGGGTTCTGACAACGTACTAAAGGTACTAAGTGTTCAAAAAATGCAGTATTCAAATATGATAAGTAGCAATGTTTCAAGCAGTGCAATGGTTATGCCAGTTATTTGTGTACGCTGCCAGATCCATATAAAGATCAGCACTCGTTAATTATCCAAGCGCCTTTACTGGTGGGTCTATAACCATCACCACACCTGACACTTATGCTAATAAAGCATTAATAAAGCAGATTTAAAACACTCCATCAGCCTCCCTTATAAACAGCAATAACATCCAACTTGGGGCACAGCAGTAACTATTTTGGTGCATTAATTTTTGATATCGCTGTCATTAACAATCGTGCTCACCCTGATTTTTGGCAAATAGCAACGCTAATCATGCTGACATAAAAACCTTAGTATATAAGCGACTGGTCTCGATACGGCATACCTTTATGCCTAATAGCAACGCGCAAAAACCTAGCTAATCGAAGTGCTCTGGCATGATTATTGAATACTCTGTAATAGTAGGTATTAAATGCTGTTTATCAGCTGTTGTTGAGAGACGGAGCCGTTTATAGCGTGATAAAAAAATAAACGATGGCCGCGTTCAACCAGCCCCATTACTAAGGACAGACGCATGAGTAGCACTGCATTGAGCACAGAAAGTAAAGGCAATTTGGTGGTGATTGGCAACGGTATGGTCGGTCATCACTTTATTGAACGGGCAATTGAGCAAGGACTGCACCAGCAATTTGATATTCATGTATTTGCTGAAGAAGACCGCCCTGCTTATGACCGTGTTTATTTGTCGAGCTACTTTGAACATAAAGATGCCAGTAAGCTGAACCTAGTAGATTTAACGGCTTACGAATTATCAAAAGTTAATTTGCATTTGAATCAATGTATTGTAGATATCGATTCAGCCAGTCAGCGTATTACTACTGAGGCAGGCGATATTATTGAGTACTCTGAGTTGGTACTGGCGACAGGCTCACATCCTTTTGTACCGCCCATCCCAGGCCGCGAGCATCCGCACTGCCACGTATACCGTACCATTGCAGATTTAGATGAGATTTTAGCAATTGCCGATCTGCCCACTGTTAAAAAAGGCGTGGTGGTTGGTGGTGGCTTACTGGGGCTTGAGGCCGCAAAAGCGCTCGTGACACTAGGGCTTGATACTTATGTGGTCGAGTTCGCGCCGCAATTAATGGGCGTTCAGCTCGATGCCGCTGGCGGTGAGATCTTAAAGCGTAAAATAGAAGCACTGGGTGTCAAAGTACTGACAGGCAAAAACACCAAAGAGATTCTATCTAATACCGCATTTAACCCTGATGACCCCAGCAGTGATGATCAACATTTAACTATGGAGTTTACAGATGGCACCTCTCTAACAACCGATATGATTGTGTTTAGCGCCGGTATCAGGCCCCAAGATAGTCTCATTAAAAACAACCCCGAATGTGGTATCGAGATGGGCGGGCGTGGTGGCATCTTGATCAATGAGCAGTGCCGCACCAATGTAGACCATATTTATGCCGTGGGCGAATGCGCAGTATGGGACAACAAAGTATTTGGTCTGGTGGCTCCCGGTTACAACATGGCCAGTATCTGTGCCGCGCAAATCGCTGGTGACAGCAAGCAGACGTTTAAGGGTGCTGACATGAGCACTAAGTTAAAACTGATGGGTGTTGATGTGGGCAGTATTGGCGATGCACATGGCTCAAGCGAGGGCAGCTTAAGCTACCTGTATCAAAATCCTGCTGAGGGCATTTATAAAAAACTGGTCACCACACCGGATAACAAACGCTTGCTTGGTGCTGTATTGGTCGGCGACACCGAAGACTATAACAACCTATTGCAATTGTATTTAAATGACATTGACCTACCTGCACATCCTGAAAGCCTGATATTACCCAATGTTGAAAAACCCGTGATGGGCATCGACAATTTGCCAGATACCGCCACGATTTGTTCTTGTTATAACGTGACCAAAGGCGCTATCTGCTCGGCCGTCGAAAACGGCGCATACTCCGTCAGCGATGTAAAAACCATGACCAGTGCCGGTAGTGGCTGTGGCGGCTGCGCACCTATGGTCAAAGATACGGTCAGCTATCAACTCACCGCCATGGGCTTTGAAGTGAATAATGACTTATGTGAGCATTTTGCGTACTCTCGTCAAGATCTATATAGCCTGATTCGCGTGCACGGTATCAAAACCTTTGATGAGTTACTAACTGAACATGGTAGCGGTCATGGCTGTGAGATATGTAAACCAACAGTCGCCTCTATTTTGGCATCCTGCTGGAACGACTACGTACTCAAAACCGAACTGACACCACTACAAGATAGTAATGATTACTATTTAGGTAATATACAAAAAGACGGCACTTATTCCGTCGTACCGCGTGTGCCGGGCGGTGAAATCACTGCAGACAAGCTCATCGTACTGGGTCAAGTGGCAAAACAGTTTAATTTGTACACCAAAATCACTGGTGGGATGCGGGTCGATCTGTTTGGCGCACGCATGGAGCAATTGCCTGATATTTGGACGCAACTGGTACAAGCCGGCTTTGAGACTGGCCATGCCTATGGTAAATCTTTACGTACTGTGAAATCTTGTATCGGTAATACCTGGTGTCGCTACGGCGTCGATGACAGTATTGGCCTCGCCTTGAGGTTAGAGGATCGTTATAAAGGCGTGCGCTCACCTCACAAAATCAAGATGGGTGTGTCAGGCTGTATGCGCGAATGTGCGGAAGCGCAAAGTAAAGACTTTGGCATGATTGCGACTGAAAATGGCTGGAATTTATTTGTCTGCGGTAATGGCGGTATTACCCCGCGTCATGGCGAGCTGTTTGCCACGGATCTAGATACCGAAACCATGGTCAAATATATCGACCGCATCATCATGTTTTATATCAAAACAGCGGATAAGCTACAGCGCACCTCAAAGTGGCGTGAAAGCTTAGATGGCGGGCTTGACTATCTAAAAGCCGTCATTATCGAAGACAGCTTGGGCATAGCAGATGAGCTCGAAGCGCAAATGCAGTTATTGGTCGACAATTACGTGTGTGAGTGGGCAGCGACGATTAATGACACCGAAAAACTCAAACGTTTCCGTCATTTTGTAAACAGTGAGAAAGGCGATGATAATGTCGTTTTCGTGACCGATCGTGAGCAGATTCGCCCAGCGACTGATGCGGAAAAAGCAACCATCAACCTGGTTGAATTGGCCTAGCCAATGATAAGTGCCTTGTTAGTTATCACAAAAAGCAAGGCGCTGTTTTTGCACTCATGTTCCTAGACTCAAGTTTTACGACTCATTTTTCTCAAATAGAGCAATATTATCATCACTAAGGATACCGCCTCATGAACCAACAGACCATTTGCAAACTTGACGATATCATCCCTGAAACCGGTGTCTGCGCCCTGATAGATGGCAAACAAATTGCTATTTTTCGTACCAAACAGAACGATTTATTTGCTCTTGATAACTACGATCCATTTAGTCAGGCCAATGTATTGTCTCGGGGGTTGATTGGTGGCACCACGATTACAGATGATGCAGGAATAGCAAAAGAAGTACTTTATGTGGCTTCGCCCATCTATAAGCAGCGCTTTAATCTTGCTACTGGTCAGTGTCTAGATGATGAAAGTATCGTGCTTAACACCTATAAGTTCGAACTTGACGGAAATAATGTGGTGGCAACATATGAATAATAAGAGACGTTATCTCTAATTTGATAGGTCGTTAATAATTGCTCTATTAACCTAAAACATCCTTTGAACCTCGGATTCAAAGGATGTTTTGTTTTTGACAACTACGCTGAAACATTATGATCTATGCTTTAGAACGAATAATCTTTCCACAACACTCTAACGTCTCGCTCAGGGTCGTTAACAATTTTAGAGTCAGTATCAAATACCATCGTTGCTCGATCTGCTAGTCGATAGTTATCCCATGGTGCTTGTCCAGAACGAGCAAACTCGATCCAGTTTTGATGCATGGTATCGGCAAGCTTCTGCGATGGTTGATCGCCAACAAAGCTTTTGGCTTGCTCACTATCAAGAGCGTTAAAGGTAAAAGGCACATCCACAAAATGCGCGGCGCCTAACTTTCCATCAAAGGCTGGTGAAAACCACGAAAAGTTATAATGCCAGACTATATTGCCGTTGTTAACCAAGTGCTCAGCAATATGGACTGCAGGCATTCGAAAGGTATAATCAGACTGAATGTCAGCAAAGCTATCGCCAATAGATTTTTCATTCTTAATTGGCGCGTAAACATTACGCGATGCCCCACTCAAAGATAAGTCACTCAACAACTGCGATCTTTGTGTTGCAGGAATTTGGTCGATAGCACCGCCTGGAACATAATACAGTCTAGCTTCTTGATCCGTACTACCCACGATAACTGGAATGGCTGGATCTGTATTGTTTGCCAAATCTCTCATAGGTGACTCTTTAATGACATCTCCGTCAGCGACAGGTAAAAACGCTGTTCCGCCCCAAGACATCATGCCCCACTGGTCTCGATTCTTTATGGTGTTACCGATATCAATAACTTCAGTGACTAACGTTTCAAGAGGAATTTGAGAGATATCGCTTATCGTTGCTGATACACCCAGCTCTTTGGCAAAAGTTTGGCTAACTCGATCTGCTTGTTCCATGGTCATAAATTGCATTGGTGGGCTTTGCATGATTGCTTGTTGAAAGAGGCCTTTTGCTTTATCTGTGCCCAACAGTATGGCGACGCTTTCAGCACCTGCTGATTGACCGAACAAAGTAACGTTCTCTGGATTACCGCCAAAATTGGCAATGTTTTTCTGTACCCATTGTAGTGCCGCAATTTGATCGAGAATACCTCTATTATCTGGCGCACCATCTAAATGCATAAACCCATCCACACCAACTCGATAATTCACAGTAACGACAATCGCGTCGTTTCTTGCGAAGCTAGTACCGTTGTACGCCTCTTCTCCTGCATCTGCCCGAATAAAAGCGCCGCCTGGTATCCAAACCATCACAGGTAGCTGCTTATTTGATTGTAGAGCAGCCGTTGGCGCCCATATGTTTAAGGTAAGGTCGCCTGCAGCACCGACAAGCTCAACCGTCTGCTCTCTGCCTGGCTGCGGAACTGGCGCTGTTTTTTTTGTGGCGTCCAAGACTCCTTTCCACTTCTCATACGCCTGAGGAGCTTTAAACCTACGCGCTTTTGTAAAAGGATCATGAGCATAAGGAATACCATAAAATGACGTAACGTCAGCATTCACTTTACCTTGAACGTCGCCTTGATGAACAGAAACCGTCATCTGTTGTCCTTCTATATCGTTATTCGCTGCAAATGAAGACGCCATATTAAAGCTTAAAATTATGACTGTCGCTTTGCAAAACCTTTTGACCATATGGTTCAAAGCCATCATTATGATTCCTTTTTTCTGTTTACTTGTCTTTCTTATGAGAGTGGTAAAAGTGGATACCCAACCTGAAGCTTACTGTTCCTTAGAATAATACCGTGCTCTGATCAAAATTTTTATAAGATAAACGTAAGGGTTTTATAACATTATGGTGAGCCCATATACGACTAGAAAATGCAGACTAATGATTTGAGATGAAATTAAAAAGTCATACTAACCAAACTGAAAAGCTGACAATTGCGTTTTTAGCACTTGCTGGGAGTAAACCTTGTGCCCTTTGTCACGTCCTGCTGCACCCACCGCTATCATAAGCGGTAACAAATGCTCCTCTGCCCCTAATGGATGTGAGTCAAGCGCGTGAGGAGCATTTTTCCAACTGGCCAAGGCCGTGAGTCGTTTATCCGAATCTGCTGATTCCACAGTATTCGTTAGCCATTCATCAAAACGCTCTGATGGTTCAGTAAAGCTGGTATCGCCATAACCGCGCATATTATGAAAGCTCATGCCGCTACCGACGATTAGTACCCCCTCTGTACGCAGTGACGCCAGTGCTTGACCAGCAGCTATATGCGCTTGTGGGTCTAAATCATGACGCAAGGATAGCTGTACCACCGGGATACCTGCCTCAGGGAACATTAGCTTAAGCGGTATAAATACGCCATGATCAAAACCGCGCTCCGCATCTTGTTTATTACCTACCCCTGCCTCTGTCAATAGCCGGCTGACTTGCTTTGCCAATGCTGGCGCGCCTAAGGCTGGATAAGTCAAACTATAAGTATGCTCAGGAAAGCCATAATAATCATAAATGAGATTAGGTTGTTTGCCAGTGGTGATACTGAATTCAGCCGTCTGCCAATGTGCACTAATGATTAAGATAGCCTTTGGTCGCTCAGGCAAACGAGCAGAAATACTTTTTAAAAACATTGCCATCTCATACCACATATCCGCTGGTTGCCAATCCATAAAAAAACAAGGCCCTGCGCCATGCGGTATAAACAGTACAGGCTGGCTGACTGGCTCATTAGATAAAAGTGTTGTCATGGCTTTCCCCTGGTTGCTTGTCTTAAATGGCTCTTATTAAATGGCTTTGTTCACTAAAATTGAATGACCCCATTTACAACTATAAAACCTATCCTACTTTTTCTGATAATACCTTATCCATACTGAGGGAGCCGCCACCTTGAATAGCTAGGGCAAGCGTAGCCACCATCAAGGTTAATGCGTATTCATAACCGCCATTATCAGCAAATAGCCCATTGCTAATATGGACAGAAAAAATAGCCACCAACATGGTAAAGGCTGCGGCTAAAGCAGCTGGTCTGGTTAGCAGACCTAATACCAGAGCTAGACCACCGAAGAACTCAGCACCGCCTGCTAGTATCGCCATCAAGTAACCCGGCTCCATACCCATACTGCTTAACCATTGAGCCGTACCTGCTAGCCCATTACCATCAAACCAACCAAATAATTTTTGGGCGCCATGAGCTGCTAAAATCAGGCCAACGGGTACACGAAGCACTAAGGCCGCTGCTCCAGCTTTTGATGTCAAAATAGTATTTAATAGTGATGATTTCATTGATGCTCACTCCATAACGTATGATTAGAATAAATAGTGTCGAAAATGATATAGGCACACTTTACTATCAACGCTATAAAAGAGTAAGCTCAGTTATATTGAATAATTATCAACATACTGTTTATAATGGATTTGATATCGAGAGAAATATAGGTATAAATATGGATAGAATCGATGCCATGCGCGCTTTCGTCGCGGTAGTGACAGAAGGCAGCTTTAGCAAAGCGGCTATTACGATGCAGCTCTCGCCGCAGCTAGTAAGCAAATATGTAGCAAAGCTAGAGGAGGAACTACATACTCGCCTGCTCAACCGTACTACACGCAAAGTCAGCCTGACAGAAGCTGGCAGTCAATACTTTACGCACGCGCAGCAGATTTTATTGAGTATTGATGAAATGGCATCGCAGTTAGGCGGCTTACAGCAGCATCCTAAAGGCGTCTTGCGAATCAGTGCGCCCGTCTCCTTTGCCTTAAAGCATATGGCAAAGCTCATCACTGATTTTCAGGAGCGCTATCCGTCAGTTACCGTTGATCTGCAGTTGAGTGATCGAAAAGTAGATATCGTTGAAGAAGGCTTTGATATTGCCCTGCGTATCGGACAGCTCCAAAGCTCGTCGCTTATCGCCAAGCAGATTGCTCCGATTCGTGTAGTGTTATGCGCCTCACCCGAGTACCTCAAAGCTCATGGCACACCTAAGCAACTTGAGGATTTAGAGTCGCATCGCTATTTGCATTATAGCTATATGAATGTCGAAACTAAGGGTCAAATCTACAAATACCTAAAAACCAAACAATTCAAAGAACGTAGCGTTTTTCATAGTAATAATGGCGACGTACTCGTTGAAGCAGCTATTGCAGGCGGAGGATTGATATTACAGCCGACTTTCATTGCTAGCGAAGCATTAAGTACTGGCAAGTTGGTCGTAGTGTTGCCAGAATATGAACCTAGCCCTTTAGGCTTGTATGCTGTCTACGCCCATAGAAAACTACTACCTCACAAAGTCAGATGCTTTATCGACTTTATGACCAACTACTATGGCACGCCGCCATATTGGGATGAGAATATAGCGTACGCACCAAACGACTAATTACTCACCATACAAAAATCTGTTTCGTAACATAATTCACGTAATTAACAGGTTTGGTTTTATACTCCGCCCGCGCCGCGACTGGATGCTTCACTATTTTCAACCAATATGGCCGCTGCCGTTTTTTTGAGTATCGCCCACTGTTCATCATCGACATAGATGCCTTCTTTCCATGCGCGCTGATGGGTTTCAAACAGCTCGTCTGTCGATATTTTACGATCGAAATGCTGGATATCATGTTCGATATCGAAGTTTTGAGTCGCAATCTCAATAACCATATCATTGGTATTGTAATTTGACTGTGCCTTGTCAAAAAAGTAAAGGTCAGGATAGACAAACCCTTGATTCAACGTAAATAACGTATGCTTGGGCACCGAGCCATTATCCCATTTAGCCAAACAGGCATAGCCTTTGGCCGCCAGCCCTACCAGCTCGCTATAAGCCAGCCAGCGGTTATGACAGTTCTGCAAGTAAATATAAAAATGTGCTGAATCACCCATTTTTTCAAGAGCGTAATCGATGATCGTCGGCAAATGGCAAGCCAAGCTACTACCGTGCAAATCTAAATGCATTGCCTTAGCATTTTGATCGATGATATCAATTGGCGTATCGCTCTCGGTTAAAATATAAGGGCTGGCATTGTTAAAGTGTCTGACACCATCCAAGCCTGCCATCTGCAATTCAGCAACCATCGTAGCGATTACATCAGCTTCTCCAACTTCTCGATGCATCCCAGTAAAGGCTTTGTACACCATTGCTACGATTTCATTATGCGATACGATCATGAGTCAAACCTCCCTGCTCTGTCGACAAATCGGGTAATAGAGGAAACAGCCATTCATCACTATGCACTTCTGCAAATAAAGGTGCGCCTTGGAACAAGGTGATTCTGACCCAGCGATCTGATCTCGGATCAAACTTGGTCGCACCAAACATCGACAATTTACACCGTAACAGATGCATAGGTAACGCGTCTTTGTGTAAGACATTCATCTGAATATCACCCAGTTGCTTATGCCCCATTGTCCAAACACGGCGCGCAATTGAGCGGTACTTTGGTTGGTTTAAAATAAACTCAGATATCAGTTGTTGAGCGTTGACTTGTTTAAGCGCGAAGTACAGCTTGTTTGCTTGCCTTGCGATGTCTAGTGCAAGCTCACGATCTGCGCCCATCTCTTGCCCGCGCACACCTAGGCGTGGCTCTTCTTTATCCACCGAACGATACCAAAACCAATGACTATTCTCAGGCTGGCTAAAATCAATATTAATCGCCCATTGATAGTGGCGCTCCAGTACATCAATCAAATCTTGAATTACCTTACCCTTCGGTAGCGACAAGCTTTCATCGGCATTTATTTTCTCTTGAAACGCATCAACACGCTCAGGATATAGCTCCATCAAGCAAGAAATGATGACCTCTTGGCTCTCAAGACTCAAATCATGGTGCGCTTGCAAGAACTCCGCCCATGTCACATAGTGATTGATGGTAGTCATCAAATTGTTTTGTAGTACCATTAATTCTGTGACGACCGTTTCATTGAGCTTTATTTGCTGCTCATTGATGGTGACAATCTCGCCAAAATGCTGAATAGCACGTTTGATTAAACTGGCAAAATGCGCCGTTTCTTTGGGTTCAATCTGACAAGTCAATGTCGCTTGCAGTGCTTCCTCACGGGTGGTCAGCCATTGATCAACCACGCAAGGATGATTAATCAAATACGGCGCCATACCCAAACCAGTGGCATTACCAATCCCCAAATAACGCTTAATCTCTGGATGCAGTGCAACCGCTTTACTACTGCCCTTTTTCTGCGCCAAATAATCGACCCAGTCTAGACTAAACTCACGCAGCAAATACACGGCACACATCTGCGCGCGAAACGATTGGTCAAAGTCTGCGCTATGGTCTAACGGTTTAAAATCATAAATACCAAATTTACCATTGCCATAGACCGCCGTGGTACGCAAGATATAACCCACTTGCGCCAACACATCCAAATCTGGTTGCTGACCGGCAGCGAGTGAGCTCACAATATGATCAAAGACTCGTACGCTCTTATTTGCACGTGCCAGCACCATCAACATATTAGAGTTGCGACCTGCTTCTTGCAACGGCACATTGGCTTGTAAGTTATCTAGTAACTCTCCGCTTATCTCGCCAAACACCAGACCAAATGTCACATCCCACTTTTGGGCAATGACTCTATCGTTACGTTCTTCATCAGCTAGCTCGTTGCAGAACACCACCAGATGATATAGATGCTCTGGCGTATGTAGACGATAGATAACTTTGCCATAACCATTCTCATCTAAATCCCACAAATGAGTACTGAGCGTCCATTTTTCTTTATCAATCTTGCGTAGTAATGTACGCACAAAGCTAATACGGGTTTGATGCATCGCACCCAATCTTTGGGCATCCATAATCACATCACGAGTACGAAAACCTGTACCCAGTGAAGGCGGTTTGACATCGATACTTTTATTATTTGCATTATTTGTATAAACCATATTCATAATTTCACTACCTTACCTAATATATCGAGCCAGCAGCTTCGTTAACAGGGCGTGTTTGATATTCGACCATGGCACTGACAGAGACTATTTTTTAGACAATTCGACGTTGAAAATAGTAAGCTTAATCATTCTAAGCATGTATTTTTAACAATGAAGTGGCAAAAAAGAGTCCTGTCTCTTCGAGCTGATGCTAAAACTGTTCCATACTGCGTTGTAAATCTCGTTAAGGCACGAGCATTACCATCGTTTTACGCCTTGTCTGGAACAGTTTTAGCAATCAGCAGTGCCTATTTATGAATGTCAAACACGCCCTAGTCTCAATGATAATATCTATCGGTAAATAAGAAATCAGCGGTATAGATAGAGGCTAGTTTAGTATTTACCGTTTAATAATCTAGGGCGTGTCCTCAATTCAAACGAGTGTCCTCTAAATGGGCTAAAAACAGCTAAATTTTGCCAATCATCGTCAAATAGCTGACTAATATCTCGATATTATTTGCGCTATTTTCCTTGTTTGACGGCAATTTATCTCATTTTTATCACCATTTTTAAAATGAGGACACGCCCTAGAACATCACACAGTTTTTTATGTCATGCTTCTTTATAAGCTTTTTTCTGCAGAGATTTTCTTTTCTGTAGCAACTTTAGCGAGCTTCTCTTCACTAATTTTGTGTCTTACCTCTACTTTGTTAGGACGATATAAGTCTTGCTCTCGTGCCATTTTTTGTGCGATTTGTGGACCATTCCATAATGAAGGCAGCAGGACGAAAGAAACTGGCACTGCCGTAATGACGATAAAGGACTGCAATGCTGTCACGCCACCTGAGCCAAGCGAGATTAAAACAATCGCCGTCACACCCATCATGATGCCCCAAAAGGTACGAATCATGGCGTTTGGTTCACGCTCGCCACTGATGACCACGCTGATGGTATAAGTCATCGAATCGCCCGTGGTAACGATAAATACCGTGGTTAAGATTAAGAACAATATCGAGGTGATCAAAGGAAATGGCAGTTGCTGCGTGACGGCTAATAGCGCACCTGGCAAGTTAAAACCCTCAAAGGCACTACTCACACTACCTGGATTGGCAATCTCAAAAGCCAGACCAGAGCCGCCAACGACGGTGAACCAAAAGCACGTCACAAGCGGCGCAATAATACAGACGGTGGTAATCAATTGACGAATAGTACGGCCACGTGAAATACGAGCAATAAATATCGCCATCATCGGGCCATAACCCAAGAACCAACCCCAAAAGAATACCGTCCACCAGCTCAGCCAACCTTCATCACCGCGAAAGGTCGCCATTGGAACGAAGTTGTCAATCATCGTACCCACACCTTGGATATAACCATTGATAATAAAATTGGTCGGTCCGAAGAGTAAGATAAAGACCATCAGTGCAAACGCCAACATAACGTTAAAGCGGCTAAGTAGCTGCATACCGCGTGTCAGGCCACTGATCGCAGACAACGTATAGAGCGCGATAGCAAAGACAATGATAATGAGCTGAGTGGTGAACGTATCGGGAATACCGAACAATTCATTCAGCGCATAGCTGGTTTGCAAGCCTAAAAAACCAATAGGACCGATAGTACCGGCAGCAACCGCCACGATACAGCAAGCATCGATGATTGCGCCTGTTTGACCGGTCAGCACACGCTCACCAAATACTGGATACAGTAACGTACGCGGCTTCAATGGTAAGCCTTTGTCATAGTGCAAATGCATAATCACAATCGCAGTCAAACTGCCAACGATGGCCCACGCCAAAAACCCCCAATGCATAAATGATTGAGATAAGGCGTTAAAAGCGCGCTGCTGTAGATCGGCTGACTCACCGTATAAAGGCGGTGCTGACACAAAATGCGCGATGGGCTCGGCGGCAGCCCAAAAAACACCACCACCAGCCAATAGTGTGCAGAAAAGAATGGCCATCCATTTGAAACTGTCTATCTCAGGTACGGGTAAATTGCCTAAAATCACACGTCCTGTACGACCAGCACCGACGGCTAAAGCAATGACAAAAGTAGCTAGTAGCAAAATCTGCCAAAAAGGTCCAAATATTTTGACGGACCACGCGAAGCCCACTTCGACTATTTTTGCTAAGCGCGCTTCTGCAAAAATAGCCATCAAAACAAAGGCTACAATGAATCCGCCACTGTACCAAAATGCGGGGTTTTTAAGGCCTAATGTGTCGGTAGAAATAGTGGCGGCTTCGGACTCACTTACTCCTTGATTAACAGGAGTTGAGCGTCCTTGCTCACTTTGATTAAATCCCTTTAAATCGGCCATGATGTGGCTCCATATACTATGCTAACGTTGCGTTTTAGATCAGAGTGGTAGCAATGAGGGTGCGATAAAACAACCTCACTATACATACCTATCTAATTTAAAATTACCTACTTCAAACAGATATACGCTATAACACGACTGTCGTCTTATAGCGATTTCGAGCAACCATTGACTAAAATGACTCTTTAAATAGCTAGTTAAGCCAAAGGCTTTAATCCTTGCTCTAAAAAATCGAACCAGTTTTGACCGATGACTTTTCCAGCATCACTTTCGTTAAAACCGTGCTTTAGCAGACCGTTATAGATATTTTCCATACCGTCTTTGCCAGCGAACCATGGCAAAGTATCTGGCCAACCTGAATTACTGGCATTGCCTTCGCCATAGTCCATCGCTTTTGACCAGCGACCATTACGCATCCACTCAAGTACAGCTTGTGGTTGATTGAGACATAAATCACTGCCAATCGCTAAATGCTCCACACCATACTTATCAGCGCAATTGGCAATCATGGTGCAGAAGTCATCAAGCGTACATGCGCTACCATTTGGCAAATGAAACGGGTATAAGCTAAACCCTAACAACCCGCCTGCTTGAGTCAAGGCACTAATGACCGTGTCCGATTTATTACGCAGTGCATCATGAGCCGTCGTTGGATTAGCATGGCTGATACATATCGGACGCGATGACACTTCTATTGCCTCAAGCGTTGAACGCTCAGCGCTGTGTGACATGTCAATAATCATACCAACACGATTCATCTCAGCGATGGCTTGCTGACCAAATCGGGTGATGCCACTGTCATTTTTCTCATAACACCCTGTCGCTAGTAAGCTCTGGTTATTGTAAGTCAACTGCATGATCAATAGACCCAGACGACGCATCACGCTAATCAAACCAATTTCATCGTCGATTGGTGAGCAGTTCTGCGCGCCAAAAAAGATGCCAACTTTACCTTGCTCTTTTGCCGTTTTAATATCAGCCACTGAGTACACGGGTAATATAAGATCTGAGTTTTGCTCAAAGCGTGCATGCCATTCGCTAAAGCGGGTCATAGTTTGGCGAGCGTCTTCGTGATAGACCAAGGTTGCGTGTACTGCATTGATACCACTGGCTTGTAGCATCTTAAAGTAGTCACGATCCCAATGGCTATACTGTAA
Organism: Psychrobacter sp. P11G3; assembly: GCF_001435845.1. NCBI lineage: Bacteria > Pseudomonadati > Pseudomonadota > Gammaproteobacteria > Moraxellales > Moraxellaceae > Psychrobacter > Psychrobacter sp. P11G3. The sequence continues at coordinate 1,605,312 of NZ_CM003596.1, read as the reverse complement.
TCCATCAATAACGATATGGTCTTGGTACATATCAATTCCTTTTAATACTTTTATCGATAGCCGCTATCTTTAGCAAGTAAGTACCTTTTGGTACAGCATCGTTCAGATAGCGACGAGCATTCTTGTTAAGACATCCCTAGTACGCTTTTTGATAAGCGGTCTTGACGATGGTATAGAACTCTTTGGCATATTGACCTTGCTCACGCGGGCCAAAGCTTGACTGTTTACGACCACCAAATGGCACGTGATAGTCAGTACCCGCAGTTGCCAGATTGACCATGACGCAGCCTGCTTGTACTTGCTCTTTGAACATTGCACTGCTACGTAAGCTCTGGGTGATGATGCCGCCCGTCAGACCAAATCGCGTATCATTGGTCATCGCAATCGCCTCTTCTAGATTTTTGACACGCAAGACACACGCCAGCGGGGCAAACACTTCTTCTTGGTTGATATCCCAGCTGTTATCCGTCTCAGTAAACAACGTAGGCGACATATAGTAGCCGTCATGCGGCATCTCTAAACGCTCACCACCAAAGGCTAAATTGGCACCAGACTGCTTGGCTTTTTCGATCCAGTCCATGTTTGATGCCAGCTGCTTGTCATCGACGACAGGCCCCATAAAAATATCGTCTTCAAGCGCATGGCCAACCTTCAAGGTTTTCATTTTGGCAATCACACCCTCTACAAACGCATCATGAATACCGTCCATCACAATGAGACGTGAAGAAGCCGTACATTTCTGCCCCGAACCGCCAAACGCACCAGCCACTGCTGCATCGATAGCAACTTGCAAGTCGGCATCGTCAGCGATGACCAAGGCGTTTTTGCTGCCCATCTCAAGCTGACAACGGATAAAGTTTGGTGCCGTCGCAGCAGCAACTTTGCGACCTGTTGGTACAGAGCCCGTAAAGCTAACCGCGTCGATGTCTGTAGAATTGATGAGCGCATCACCGACTGACGATCCGCCACCCAATAGCAGGTTAAACGTACCTTCTGGCATACCTTGACGATGGATGATTTCAGCCAATGCGACCGCGCTGGCTGGTGTTAAATTTGCAGGCTTCCAAATGACAGTGTTGCCAAAGGCCAAAGCTGGCGCGATTTTCCATACAGCGGTCGCCGTTGGGAAGTTCCAAGGTGAGATAATCGCGACCACACCGACTGCTTCACGGGTAACTTCAACTTTGACACCAGGACGCACTGAATCAGCCGTATCACCCATTTGGCGCAATACTTCCGCCGCATAGTAATGAAAGAACTGACCTGCACGATAAATCTCACCACGACCCTCTGCGAATGGCTTGCCTTCTTCCAGAGACAACAGCGTACCTAACTCATCACAGCGAGCAATCATTTCATCGCCAATCGCTTGTAGGATAGACTGTTTTTTTTCTAAAGGAGTCGCTTCCCACTTTGGCTGGGCTTGACGCGCTGCTGCGATGGCATCTTTGACTTGATCGCTACTCGCTTGTGCGAACTCACCGATAGTGTCAGTGATATCAGATGGGTTAATATTGGCGACGGTATTTACGCCTGCCTGCCATTCACCATTGATGTAAAGTGATTTGGTTGGGTCTTGTTGCAATATCTGTTGGGCGGTGTGGGCTGACATAAGTGCTTCCTTGATAAAGTATTAAATATTTTATTTATTGACTAGAGTACATTTAGAGTTTAGGGCACAGCGGCATATACGACCAGCTCAACCAGCATCTCTTCACGAGCCAGTCCAGCTATTACCAGTGCTGCCCGATTTGGATAAGGTGCTTCAAAATATTCGGCATAGACTTGATTGACAGTTTTTAGATGGTCGCGATCGGTTACGTAGATCATTACCTGTAGAACTGCATCCATGCCAACATTGGCACATTCTAGCGTGTGCTTAAGATTGTCTAGTGTTTGGCGAGTTTGCGTTTCAATACCACCTGCAACCACATCACCATTTTCATCAATAGGAATCTGCGCGGTGTACAAGGTTCCGTTATTAGTGATGGCCCACTCCAACGGTGCTTTAGACACATAAAGCGAGGTTTTAACGGCCTGTTTGTTTGAGTGAGTCATCATATTGTCATGTCCTTTGATAAGTGGTTTCAGCAGTGAGTGATCTGAAATTTATTTAATCACTGCCAATTGCTACATGACTTATCCTACTTAATTAGCAACGATAAATCTAACTAATTAAATTTGAATTTTGATAGATTTAATCTATCATTTAAGATAGATTATTAAAGAATAATTTTGAATGGTCTGAATATGAAGCTACAGCAATTGCGTCATTTCTTATTTGTCGTGGAAGAAGGAGGGTTTCGTGCGGCGGCTGATCGTGCTAACCGTTCGCAAGCTGCTTTGTCAGCCTCGATAAAGGAATTAGAAAAAACCTTGGGACAGCGTTTATTTGAAGTAGGAAACAAAGCTCTACTCACGCCTTTCGGTGAAACCTGCTTACCAAAGATTGAGCAGTTTATTAGCGTTTATCAAGCGCTAGAAGATGACTTAAAAGCCTCTGCGTCCGGCGAAAAAGGTAAGATTAGGATTGCAAGCGTACCGTCGCTAGTGACTAAATTGTTACCTAGCGTATTGGTTGAATACTCAAAAAAATATCCTGACATTGAGATTGTACTGATAGATGATAACTCTGTCGGTGTGGCCAATCGATTGTTAGCCGGAGAAATTGATTTGGCACTAGGCAATTGCACCAGTATTGATCAAACGAATATAGATTTTACTTTACTCATATCAGACCCAATCGGCGTGGTCTGTCTGCAAAGTAATGAGCTAAACAACCAGTTAAATCAATCGCACGGGCTAAAATGGCAGCAACTCATGGCGCAGCCGTTTATTTATAATGGCACTTGCAGATTACTCGAAAACACGCCAGCCGAAGCGCTCAATCGCAGGGCAAGGTACACGGTAGAAAACATCACATCGCTGTTTTCTTTATTGCGTAATGATCTAGGTATCACTACTTTACCCAAGCTTGCCTTCCCTGCGAATGAGCCGGAACTCGTTTGGATAGATTTAGTTGACCCTTCTTTAAACCGGCAAATCGGTATCTTTAAACTTGCTGATAAATCTATCTCTCCCCCAGCTCAAGCATTTTATGATCTCTGTATCGCCTATGTCCAAGAGAACTATTGGCTATAATGTTTAAGTATGTTTACTAGGGCGTGTCTTCAATTCACTCGATAGTCATCTAAATGGGCTAAAAATGGCTAAATATAGAGAAATAAAAAAGCCACGATACATTATGTATCGTAGCTTTCGGTTCAAGCAAACTTAAGCGATCTGATTTGACGATCAGATCCAACCTTCTTCTAATAGGTGCTCAGTATTGCTGATTTTAAAATTATTGCATAAATCGTAGAATGCCATTGGGTCTTCCACATTATCGAGCAACTCTCGTTTGTGCAGTGCCACAAACAGCGCCAACGCATACGCTGCACTATGGATAGATTTTTTAGGATTAAAGGTAATATCAGTAAACCCTTGATATTGAATTACTTCCTCATGCAGCTGAGGGTTTTGCTTGAGCGCATTCACGTACAGCCAATCATAAAATGTTGTTAACGGCTCTACGCCCCATTCCATACCAAAGTAATTGTAGCCAATGAGCTCGCCCGAGGTCATCAATCGCTCATCTTTGCGGGCTTGTCTTGGCGCTACTGTTAGCAAATCCGCATAAGGACCACCATCTTCAAAAACCATACTGGCTTGAAAAGCATTTTCGACACTATATGGATTGCCATCATGCTCATCGGTAATTTTTAAGCTAAACGGGCTTAGCGGAAAACTTAGCTTATTACCAGATTTACTAGATAGCTCTAACACATTCTTAAATCCATACTTTTTGCGAATGACTTGTTGTAAGTCATTGATGGATTTTTTCTTTTGTCTGGTCGCAAATCCCACATGCCGCTCAAACATAACCATATCCGTTTTTACCAAATTGTCACTGTTGACTTTGGGCATGAATACGGGTCTTTGTTCTATCGTATTTGGTACTTCTTCCATAGTGATGTGCCTTAATATCAATGGTCTTGTATAAATATTTTGTGTCAACGGTGCTGATATCACCTGCTATTGACAGCGTACTCTGTCATTGCTAGCAGCGTTTCTTATTATTGTTGTTTTATTCGCTAGCAGCCAAATACAGTGAATTGATCGAGAGTTATCGAACCCTATCAGCGCTCGCTGGGCAGTTTATCTTATTATCAGTCATTTATCCTGCCCTATTTTATAATTAATGCCGCCATACCTTCAACAATAAACCATAATTTAGCTATTTTAAGCTTAACGCCAAATATAAGACGCTACTATAAACGGGTTTAAAAGTATTCAAAGAAATACGCTTGACCTTACCATAATGTCAACCTATATGCTGTCGCTATAGATTTGAAAATAAGATTAAAAACAGAATTAAAAACGACAGAGGTTGTTATGAAAACAAAAAATACTAAAGCCCCTACTTATCAAGAAGTGCTGAGCATTGAAGGCATGAGTTGTGCCTCTTGTGTTGGGCGAGTAGAAAAATCCTTGGCCAAAGTCGCTGGCGTGCAACAAGCTACTGTAAACCTTGCGACTGAACGCGCTTGGATTAAAGGCGATGCTCAAATACACACGAGTGACTTAATTGAGGCCGTTAAAAAAGCGGGCTACGAGGCCAAACTGGTAGAACAAGACCAAAGTGATCGACAAGATAAAAAAGCCTCGGAGCAAAATCAGCTTAAACGAGATTTAGGACTTTCTGCGCTGTTGTCACTGCCCGTATTCATTCTAGCAATGGGCTCGCATATGATTCCCGCCTTTCATATGTGGGTAGTGAATAACCTCGGCACTCAGCAAAGTTGGCTGATACAGTTTGTTTTGACCACATTGGTATTACTCTTTCCAGGCCGACCCTTTTATCAGAAAGGCGTGCCAGCCTTATTGCGTTTTGCGCCAGATATGAATTCGCTAGTGGCGATTGGTACGATCGCAGCGTATGGCTTTTCCCTCATAGCGACCTTTATCCCGCAAGCGTTACCTGAAGGCACGGTGCACGTCTATTACGAAGCCGCTGCCATGATTGTGAGCTTGATATTATTAGGCCGTTATTTTGAAGCAAAGGCTAAAGGTCGTACTTCTGGGGCCATTCAGCACTTAGTAGGCATGCAGGCAAAAACAGCCCGTGTACAGCAAGATGGCAAAGTCATTGAAGTCCCTGTAGAAAACGTCACTGCACAAATGATAGTTGAGATTCGTCCAGGCGAGCGTGTGCCTATCGATGGCGAAGTCGTTGACGGTCACAGTTATATTGATGAATCTATGATTACGGGTGAACCTGTTCCTGTGAAAAAACAAGCCGGCGATCAAGTGGTCGGCGGTACTATCAATCAAAACGGTACCGTGAATATTCGAGCAACGGCCATCGGTGAAGATTCTGTTTTGGCACAAATCATTCGTATGGTAGAACAAGCCCAAGGCTCTAAATTACCGATTCAAGCATTGGTGGATAAAGTCACTATGTGGTTTGTACCAGCGGTGATGTTTCTATCAGCATTAACCTTTATAGTTTGGTTGATTTTTGGCCCTGACCCTGCCTTAACCTTTGGTTTAATCAATGCGGTTGCCGTTCTCATTGTAGCCTGCCCTTGTGCAATGGGATTGGCCACTCCCACCTCTATTATGGTCGGTACAGGTCGCGGTGCAGAATTAGGTGTGCTATTCCGTAAAGGTGAAGCGCTACAAATGCTTCAGGATGTGAGCGTAGTGGCCGTTGATAAAACAGGTACATTGACTGAAGGCAAACCTACGTTGACAGATTTTCAAGTTCAACAAGGATTTGAGAAAGAACAAGTCTTACGTGTGGTGGCATCGGTTGAAGCAAAATCTGAGCATCCAATTGCCTTAGCCATTGTTCAAGCTGCAGAACAACAGAATATTCAATTGCTTCCTATCACTGACTTTGAGGCGATGACAGGTTTGGGTATTCAAGCAAACGTGGCAGGCCAAGTGATCCACATTGGGGCGGATCGTTACATGCAACAATTGGCGCTTGATGTTGCGCCTTTTGAACAAGATGCGCTACGTTTGGGGCAAGAAGGCAAAACCCCACTCTATGTATCTATTGATCAGCAATTGGCCGCTATCATTGCCGTTGCCGACCCTATTAAAGAGACGACTCATGCCGCCATTGCCGCACTACATCAGTTAGGCTTAAAAGTGGCCATGATTACAGGTGATAATCGCCATACCGCCCAAGCGATTGCCGCAACATTAAATATCGATCAGGTAGTAGCAGAAGTGTTGCCCGAAGGCAAAGTGGATGCAATACGCCAGTTGCAAGAACAATATGGCCGAGTGGCATTTGTTGGTGACGGTATCAATGATGCCCCTGCATTGGCTCAATCCGATGTTGGATTGGCCATTGGTACAGGCACAGACGTGGCGATTGAGGCGGCTGAAGTGGTGCTAATGTCAGGTAGTCTGCAAGGCGTACCTACTGCGATTGCCTTGAGTAAAGCCACCATCAGCAATATCAGACAAAATCTGGCTTGGGCGTTTATTTATAATGTCGCCTTGATTCCGATTGCCGCAGGTGTCTTGTATCCCGCCTTTGGTATCCTGCTCTCACCCATTTTTGCGGCAGCCGCCATGGCACTTTCTTCTGTTTTCGTATTGGGTAATGCGTTACGCCTCAAGTACTTTAAAGCATAGTCAGCGAACTACTAAACCGCTACAGAGTGAATGTAGAATCGTAAAGGATATCAATATAGGGTTTAAATACACAGGTTATTTAAACCCTTTTGTTATTTAAGTCCCTTTTTAGGCTAGGATGATAAATATGAATATTGGTCAAGCATCAAAGCAATCAGGCATCTCTACCAAAATGATTCGCTACTATGAGCAGGTTGGCTTGCTAGAAACAGTCAATCGCTCGAACTCAGGTTATCGCTTGTATTCTAAAGACGATATCGACGACCTATGCTTTTTAAGACATTCTCGTGACTTGGGATTCTCATCCAAGCAAATGAAAGAGTTACTGTATCTGCGCAAGAATGCCAATCGTCAGAGTGCAGATGTTAAGCAACTGACACAAGAGCATATCGAAACGTTAAACCAAAAAATCGCGCAATTGCAGGAGATGGTCGAATCGCTACAGAACTCTTTTGATCATTGCGCAGGCGATGATAATGCAGATTGCGCTATCTTAGAGGATCTTGGGCACGGCCAATGAAGTAAATAATTAGCCCCACTATTACAGACTTTCGCATAGTTTTAAGAGCACGCCACTTGTAGGAGGCAAGTCAATTGACTTACAATAGTATTGTTAACAAGTTTTGTTAAGTTAACTTATTATAATGTATCGATATCTACTCGATTCATATCAACACCTTCCGCACAAAACTTATGCGATGACTATATAATGCTCTCAAAGCATCTTAATTTTGTACGGCGCTATTCATTGCTATCACCCGCAATGATGTGGACAGCTATGCTGTTAGCATGTTTCGCATGGCTGTTACATACCACTCCATTGTTAACCCCTTTATGGAGTAACAACGCCAGTTTGGGTCACGGCATCTGTATTGAGCTTGCACCTGTTGTATCTGCTTCTCATGATCACAGTATGCATTCGCAGCATCGTGCAAATGCATCGATGCTGACACACTCAGAGGCAGCAGCGCAATCAGCAGTAACCAACACAACGACCTCCAAACCCAACACTCATCAACACGGTAGCTGTGACATATGTACCTCCATGTCAGCAGTGATTACTCCGTTTATCATCGAACCACCTGAATTTCAGCCCATAGAAATCACTACTATCATAGCGACGATACCGTCGACGATAGAGTTTTATTATGCAACTGACTTCTTACGACCCTTCTCCCGCGCTCCTCCATTTGTCCTGATTGCTTAATCAGTCACTATCAATAATATCGGCAGCCTATTTAATGGTTGGGAATTTGCTCGGCGATAAAACGTTGAGAGCATAACCGACGACCAAATATAGCGCTGTACAGCCGGATGTTATTACTATTGATTCTCTCTGACCGTGACTGATACCCAAAAATACAATCCCTTTTATCATGTGTTTTTCAAAGTTTTCAGGACAGCATACTATGCAACATCCATCAAAAAGTACGGCAGCTACACTAAAACTTAGTGTTTTGGCAGCGGCCTTGTTTCAAATCAGTAGCGCATATGCGCACAACGGTGAAGACCATTCTAATCATGACGATATGCCCATGGCTTACCTGCCAGCTATTACCGTGACGGCAGGCGCATCAGAAGCCAATAATCTCGGTACCTCTGCGACACTTCATCAAAATGATATCAACCACCAACAAGCAGCAACCAGCGATACCGCAACCATATTGACCAAAATTCCAGGTATCAATGTGCAAAGTGCTGGCGGCATCTCAAACCTACCAGTAATTAGAGGTTTGGCAGATAACCGTCTGCGTATCTTGGTAGATGGTGTAGACTCAATCGCCTCTTGCCCAAACAGCATGAACTCACCTTTATCTTATATCTCACCGAGCGCGGTTGAAGAAACCACTGTTTATGCAGGTGTCACACCCGTGAGTGTCGGTGGCAATAGTATTGGTGGCACCATCGTCGTTGAATCAGCAGAGCCAACGTTTTCAGAAGACAGTAATGTCGTTACCTCAGGCGAAGTTGGTGCGTTCTATCGCAGCAATGGCAACGGCTACGGCGCAAACGTTGAAACCAACATAGCTAATGACGTACTAAGCCTGTCGTATAAAGGCAGCTATGCAAAGTCAGACAACTACGATGCTGGTGGTGACTTTAAAACTTATACTGATGCAAGTGGCAGCGGTCAAAGTTTGGCGAAAGATGAAGTTGGCTCGACTGCTTTTGAAAGCCAGACTCAGTCTGTAGATGTGGCTTATCACAATGGTGATCATCTGCTGCAAGGTACTTATCTATGGCAACGTGTACCAGAAGAGCTATATCCAAACCAGCGTATGGACATGCTAGACAACCAGCTCGACAGAGTGAACCTGCGCTATAAAGGTGAGTTAAACTGGGGTCAGTTAGAAGCACAGGCTTACCATGAAGACGTCGAACACTATATGAACTTTGGTAAGGACAAACAGTTCTTATATGGCAACGCTGCTGGCATGCCGATGTATACTGACAGTGAAACCATCGGTGCTAACCTTAAGGGTATCGTTGATTTAACTGACCAAAGTACGGTGACCCTAGGCGCTGAGTATCAAGACTATACACTCGATGACTTATGGCCCGCCTCTGGTACTGGTATGATGGGGCCTGATGATTTTGAAAACATAAATAACGGGCAACGTACACGCATTGGTGTCTATGGTGAATGGGAAAAGCAAGTAGCTCCAAAATGGACCACACAGTTGGGTGCTCGTTACGAAAACGTACGCACCAGTGCTGATGAGGTCAGTGGTTATAACTCAATGATGATGACCAACCAAGGCCGCGATAGCGCCATCTTTAATGCCAGTGACCGTAGCACCACTGACAATAATGTCGACGCCACTGCCATTGCCCGCTACGATATGAGCGACAACAGCTCTATCGAATTTGGGGCTTCACACAAAGAGCGCACTCCTAGCCTATACGAGCGTTATACATGGTCGACATGGGGCATGGCCTCTATCATGAATAACACTGTGGGTGATGGTAATGGCTATTTCGGTGATCCTGATCTAAAACCTGAAAAATCCAATACGCTATCCATGACATTTGACTGGCGCGGTGCTGATGATAACTGGGGCATAAAAGCAACGCCTTATTACTCGCACATCGATGATTACGTTGATGCCGTACAGTGGGATTCAGCAAACAATACCGCTGCAACCACTCAAACCAGCGACCAATATAACGTGATGCGTTATACCAACCAAGATGCCAGAATATACGGTATCGACATCACAGCTGACCGCGACTTACCCTCTAATGCTTGGGGTGATTGGGGACTGGCTGGATCACTGAGCTACACCAACGGCAAAAATAAAGATACAGGTTCTCATCTTTACAATATCATGCCACTCAATGCCAGCATTGCGCTCAATCATGAAAACAATAACTGGAAAAACCAAGTTGAAATGGTTGCTGTAGCCGCTAAAAATAAAGTATCAACGCCGCGTAATGAGGTTAAAACAGCGGGTGACGGTTTATTGAACCTGAGCACTGGCTATCAATGGGATGCGGTTAGCGTTGAGGCAGGTATTGATAATGTGTTGGACAAAAACTACGCATTGCCACTGGGCGGGTCTTATATGGGTCAAGGCAGAACCATGGGTATCAATAACGAGCTAACTACCGGATCCAACTGGGGCACTACCGTACCTGGTGCAGGTCGCTCGTTTTACATGGGCGTGAACTACAAGTTCTAAATAAAGACGTGTTTTCGATATTAGATAACTATTTATTCAAATTATTCAAATTATTCAAAATAGACAAGTTATTCAAAAAGCTAATTATTAAAAATAGATCTACTAAACCTCAACGCATAAAAAACCCTTTAAGCGACAGATGATGCTTAAAGGGTTTATATTTTGATTTAATCAAAACTACGTTAACGGTCTTTAACGATGGGCTAACTCGAAAATAGGCTGTCCGTATTCAACGTTCTGGCCACTTTCAACCAAAACTGCCGTGACAACACCTTCTTTATTACTAATCACTGGCTGCAAACGAGTCAATTCATCAATGAAGCAAACGGTTTGACCTTTTTGGATATGGTCACCTTCTTTGACCAAGTTGTCTGTTGCATCGTCTTCACTTAAGTAGACCTGCCCTACGTAAGTGGCACCTACTTGCAAGACATCACTACCAGTCTGTTCAGGCTCATGAGTAGGCGTGATCTCTATAGAATTAGCGCTCACATTATTCTGCGCACCTAAATTATTAACTACCTTAATAGACTGGCCGTTGTTTGCAATCGTGACTTCATGTAACTGACTGCTTTCAACCAGCTTGACCACGCGCGTTATTTGCTCGATATCCATCATATATTCCTTTACGTAATTTTTAACTCAGACCAAGATATTTGGCAATGGTCATGACGCTCAAAACACTCATGACGATAGCGATCAACCAACCAAATACCGCAATCCAAACTGGGTGCTTATAGTTGCCAACGATGTTTTTTCTGTAGGCTGCAATGAGAATGATGACCATGGCGATAGGCAACACCAGACCATTTAGCGTACCAACCAATACCAATACTTGGGCAGGTTTACCGATAGTGGCAAACACCAGTGTAGAGATAATGATAAAACCCATAATGAAATATCGTTTGTTTTTCTCAATAAACGGATGAAAGTTGGTCATAAAAGACACAGAGGTATAAGCAGCACCAATCACTGAGGTCACAGAGGCCGCCCAAATCACCATACCGAAAATCACTTTACCTGCATTGCCTAAAATATATTCAAAAGGCGACATAGCTGGGTTGGCTGGATCTAATGCAAACCCTTGAGACACCACACCTAAAACTGCAAGGAATAAAAACACGCGAATCACAGAGGCAATCAAAATACCCGAAACCGAGCTTCTGGTCACTGAACCTAAGTTCTCTTCTCCACTCACACCTGCTTCTAATAAGCGATGCGCACCTGAAAAAGTAATATAACCCCCAACCGTACCACCAACGAGCGTCACGATAGCGACGGCATCAATCTTATCTGGCATGATGGTTTTGCTGACCGCTTCTGCTAAAGGTGGATCAGATTTGAACACTACATAAATGATCAGCACAATAAGAATAAAGCCCATCAACTGTGCGAATTTATCCATCATAGGCCCAGTTTCTCGGCCTAAAAATATGGCAACGGCAATTACACCGCTGATTAGCGCACCTGTAATAGGTGATATGTTGAACATCGACTGCATACCAAGCCCGGCACCGCCGATATTACCGATATTGAAAGCAAGGCCACCGGCGATAATCAGAAAAGCCAGTAAATAGCCGACCCCTGGAAACACCAAGTTAGCAATTTCTTGTGCACGTTTTTTGGAGACAGCGACGACTCGCCAAACGTTAAGCTGAACGCCAATATCCATAATAATAGAGATTAAAATAACAAAACCAAAACTAGCCATTAGGCTTTCGGTGAATGTAGCGGTTTGGGTCAAAAACCCTGGCCCTACGGCTGAGGTGGCCATCAGAAAAGCCGCGCCTAAAATGGCGGTATTGTGTTTTTTTAGGGTACTCATAAACATCCTTGTACGGTATGGAATGACTTAATCAAATGATTAATGGGTGGATATTTAATGGGCAGATATAGTGATACCCTTGAGTTCTAGTTGTTTCTTTATTTCTTGGGCAAATAAGATAGCGTGTTCACCATCACCATGTAAGCAGATACTTTGCGCCTCTACTGGTACTTCTTGACCACAAACACTGGTGACAGTTCCTGTAGTAATCATCTGCAACACATGCTTAACCGCGTCTTCTGTGTCAGTTATCAGGGCGTTGTCTTTACTACGAGAGACCAGTGAGCCGTCTTTTTCGTAGTTCCTGTCGGCAAACACTTCTGATATTGCTTCTAAACCGTGTTTCTTAGCTGATTTAACCAAATAACCACCAGACAAACCCATAACCTTTAGATTTGGATCAAATCGCTTGATTTCACTAACCAAAATATCTGATAAATTTTCATCAATGGCCGCTTGGTTGTACAACGCACCATGCGGTTTTACGTAGTCTAATGACACACCAACCAAGTCACAAAGCGCTTTGGTTGCGCCCAACTGGTATGCCAATAAAGCACGATAGTCGGCTTCACTTAACGGTTGATGAATACGGCCAAAATTCTCTCTATCGTTTAGACCAGGGTGCGCGCCTACGCTCACGTTGTTTGCTTTTGCCAATTGCAACGTGGCTAGCATCTCGCTATAAGACCCAGCGTGCAAGCCGCAGCAGACATTGGCTGAGCTGACTATCGTCAATAACTTATCGTCTTGCCCGCAGCCTTCAGCCACATCAGCATTTAAATCAATTTTCATTGGCATACTCCTTTATTTGATCGATGTAATGTTGTCTTTTCTGTTGTTCACGCAGCGCCTGCTCTAACGACACAACGACGAACTGACAGGCTTTACCAAATCTAATCTGTGCCATCAGGCCTATGTCTGCTTGAATCATGGTTGCGATTTTAGGGTAGCCACCCGTCGTCTGCCCGTCTGCCATTAGGACAATCGGTTGTCCTTGTGGTGGTACCTGAATCATGCCAATATCAACGCCATGTGAGCTCATTTCTACAGGCTTATTAAACTCAAGCGCTGTAGCTCCCTCTAAGCGGTAACCCATACGGTTGCTACTGCTTTGTAGCTTCCATGGCTGAGTCTCAAACGCTTGCTTAGACGACTCAGTGAAGCAATCATACTCACTGCTTTTTATCACTCGAATAACTTCGGTTGGGGCAAGTCGAGCCACCCCAATCACAGGTAGGCTGGATTCAGATTTTACCGTTAAGCTGTCATCGGTTTTTAAATATCTGCCCTCAAATCCGCCAAACCCTGCTTTGAGATTGGTGCTGACTGACTGCAACACTGGCTCGATGTCAAAGCCACCGTGCACACATAAATAGGTATACATGCCTTGTAACGGACGCAAAAGTTTGAGCGTTTGCCCAGCTGTTGCATTGATACGCCAATAACAAGGAATGCGTTTGTCATCTAGATAGGCCTCGTATAAAGCACCCGTTAAGCAAAAACTGACGCTTTCTTCAAACTGTATGGTTAGCTCACCGAGTGCTATTTCAATAGCGGGTTCGTTGGCTTCGTTTTTCATCAAAGCGTTGCCGGCTTGTAGCGCCCAGCTGTCCATCACGCCATTTCTACCCACACCCATGCTTCGGTAACCCAGTCGTCCCGAATCTTGAATACTGGCAAGGGCACTTGCGGTTAAAATTTTCATTGATACCACCTGTTTTTTTATCTTTTTGATTCATACATCTTTTTTTATTTATCGCTCATTGATGAATATCAATCGCTTTAAATGTCAAAGTATCGCCTGCGTTAAGCAACGTCGGAGAGGTTTTGGTTAAATCAAATAAAGCAGTATCCGTCTGGCCGAGTAACTGCCAACCGCCTGGAGACTCAAAAGGATAAACCCCTGTCTGCTCGCCGCCTATACCCACTGAGCCTGCGGGCACTTGGGTTCTAGGTACAGCATGCCTTGGGAAGTATAAGGACTCAGACAAGCCGCCAAGATAAGGAAACCCTGGCTGAAAACCGATAAAGTAAACGGTATAAGTGGCTTTAGTATGTAGATCGACAACGGCTTCAACTGAGAGATTTAGGTCATTCGCCATGGCCGCTAGATCGGGGCCATATTTTCCACCGTAATGCACTGGTATCTCGACGTGCTTACCTTGGATAGTTTTTGAAGGGATATCATTGAGTAGATCTGATAGCTTATCTTTGAAAGTATTCAGCTCAGCCCAAGTTAATGGAACGATAAATACACTGAGCGTATTCATGCCAATAACTACTTCGATGACTTCTGGCATTTTCTGGATGCTGTCTGATAAAGCCCAGCATTTTTGTTGTTTTTCTAAGGTGGTTGGTTTAGGGAAAAACAACGCTAGATTGGTTTCACTGTATAGTTGCCATTGTAGTTCCATTAGCACGTGCTCCATTATTTTTTATCTACTACAGTCAAATTCTCTATAAATTGGATACGGTGTCAGGCTCGCTGAGTCTACGACTTGTAGTACTTTCACTCGCCTTCCTCGTATCCAAATTATATTGAACCGACTATATCTTGATTCTGACGCTTCTGACACTAATGTCAGATTTGGTTTTCTTTTTTGCGGGCAAGACCTGATTTATATATTGTCTTGTATCCACTGTTCCAGATAATGAATGCTCATTTGACCTTCACAAAACACCTTATCTTCAAAGAGTCGCTGATGCAGACCAATATTGGTATCAATACCGGTGATTTGCGCTTCTGATAATGCCGCACGCATTTTTTCTATCGCTTTTTCTCTTGAACGATCTTGTACACATATCTTGGCAATCAAACTGTCATAAGATGGCGGCACGGTGTAGTTCGATTCAGCATGACTATCTACTCTGATACCAAACCCTGCTGGCATGTGGCAGTAGTCTATGCGTCCAGCATTTGGTAAAAATGTCTGCGCGTTTTCTGCATTGATACGGCACTCAAAAGCGTGTCCGGTAATGGCGATATCACTTTGTTTGTATGCCAATGGAAGCCCTGCAGCTACTCTGATTTGCTCTTGCACAATATCAACGCCCGTCACCATCTCAGTGATGGTGTGCTCAACTTGCACACGAGTATTCATCTCGATAAAGAAGAATTCGCCGTTTTCATATAAAAACTCAAACGTACCTGCGCCTCTATACTGCATTTGCTCGCAAGCTGTGACACAGGCTTGGCCGATTTTCTGGCGCTGCTCTTCGGTGATACCGGGTGCTGGCGCTTCTTCAATGACTTTTTGATGACGACGCTGCATAGAGCAATCACGCTCGCCTAAATAGATCGCATTACCGTGGGTATCAGACATGACTTGCACTTCGATATGACGCGGTGCTTGTAGGTATTTTTCAAGATAGACAATGGAACTACCAAAATTGGCTTTAGCTTCTGTTTGTGTCATAGAGATAGCGGAGAGTAAGTCGGCTTCTTTTTCGACCACACGCATCCCGCGCCCACCGCCGCCGCTTGCCGCCTTGATAATGACTGGATAACCGACCTCATTGGCAATCTTGATAACTTGCTCTGAATCAGCAGGCAATGCGCCATTCGATCCAGGCACACAGGGCACGCCCGCCATCGTCATTTGTTTTTTGGCTTCAACCTTGTCGCCCATGTTTCTGATATTGTCAGCCGTGGGACCAATAAACGTGAGACCTGAGTCTTCAATCAAGGCCGCAAAGTCAGCGTTTTCAGATAAAAAGCCATAGCCTGGATGGATGGCTTGTGCGTTGGTGATTTTTGCAGCAGAAACCAGCGCTCTTTGGTTGAGGTAGCTGTGCGTGGCATTGGCAGGCCCGATGCATACTGCTTCATCGGCTAGGCGCACGGGTAACGAGTCTTTGTCTGATTCAGAATGCGCAATGACTGATTGGATGCCTAGCTGCTTACAAGCTCGGATAATACGTAGAGCAATCTCGCCGCGATTGGCAATTAAGATTTTTGTGAACATGTTTATTCCCTTAAAAATATAGTGTCAAATACAGTGTTTGTGCAGCGTCTATACAATATTGAGCGGCTATTGAGTGACTTTAACTGTTTGGCTCTATAACAAATAAGGGCTGGGCGTACTCTACGACATCACCTTCATCGACCAAAATCTCTTTAAGCGTACACGCAGTTTCTGCTTTGACCTCGTACATCATTTTCATGGCTTCAATGATGCATAGTGTCTGCCCTACTTCCACCTTATCTCCTACCTGAAAAAACACTTCTGCTGTCGGCTCAGAGCGAAGGTAAAACGTACCTAGCATAGGCGCTATTACTTGGGATTTCTCCACCTCTGTAGTCACAGTTTCGTCACTACGATCACTGTCTACATTGGTATTATTCTCCGTACTATTTTGAGCGGTTTCGGTTTGAGACTCTGAATGAGAGGCCGTTGCGTGGGGAGTATGAGCGATATGATTGCCACTACTTTGGTTGTCGTCAGATTGGCAAACGATAGAAATACGTGCATCACCATCAGTGACTTCTAAAGATTTTATATCGGCGCATTCTGCAAGTTTGATCAGTTTTTCAAGATCCGTGAAATTGATGTTCATATGATTGGCTATTCCGTTAGAGTGAAAGTGAATAATTATTTTTTATAAAAAATTCGTACCTAGTGATGTATGTAGAGTGTGATTGTTGAATGTTATGTGACAATTTATTGATTGGCTTATTAAAATAGTAGTTTGAAATTAATTATTTTTATGCGTTTAAAAGCACTTTTGTCATCAGAAATTATAGAACTGCCAAGTCTTCATCTCTTGGGTCGCAGATAAACATATGTCCTGGTGAATGCGTTATCATCAGCTCTGGCTTACTAGTCATAGCGATACTTTGCGGCGTCACACCGCAAGCCCAAAATACAGGGACTTCGCCTTCTTTTATGATGGATGCATCACCAAAATCAGGCGCATGAATGTCGGTTATACCGATGACACTAGGGTCTCCGATATGAATAGGCGCGCCGTGGACTTGCGGAAATCGAGAGGTGGCTTGGACGGCTCTGGTGATTAATGGATAAGGTATTGGCCGCATGCTAACCACCATTTTCCCATGAAACTGTCCTGCAGGCTCAGTTTCTATGTTTGTGATATACATTGGCACATTGTGATTGTCTTCAATATGTCTAATAGGAATAGACGCATTTAGCATGGCAGACTCAAAGGAAAAACTGCATCCTAAAAGAAAGCAGACCAAATCCTCTCTCCAGTAGTCTTTTAGATCTGACACCTCAGCCACTAATTCGCCAAATTTGTATATCCGATACTTTGGGACATCAGACCTCAAGTCTGCGCCTTTTGCCATGAGACGTGGCTCTGCACTACCGACATCTGTTACATCTAAAATAGGACAAGACTTTGGGTTTCTTTGTGCAAACAATAAAAAATCATAGGCCAAATTTTTGGGCACTATGACTAGGTTTGCTTGTATATGACCTTTACACATGCCGGAAGTCGGCTTGTTAAGTTCATTGTTACTGATTAACGCTCTGACCTCTGTCGGCGTCATATTTGCTAAATCTAACATTATTACAACCTCTTACGCTTTATTATTTTTAGCAGATAAAAGTTTATGATTTGTTTTATATTGGTATGGTTATTTATAATTTTATTTCATATATCGAGAACTATGATTATCGTTATGTAACTTATCAGAACACCTTCGATATGACAAGATATGAATACAGAAATATGTGATGAACATGATGAGTGATCTTCTTGAACGCACAGTTAAGGATGCAAATTGAACTATGAATAATGTCAAAAAAAAGGGCTCAAGCGTCGAGCGAGTTTTGCAAATCGTAGAAGTATTGGCCAAATCTGCTAAGCCTATGGGCGTTATTGATTTAGCAGAAACATTGGACATTCCTGTACCTAGTATGTACCGATTGTTAAATCAGCTACAACCGCTTCAATTTGTCCAATTAGATTTGCATGGAAAAGTAACCTGCGGAAAAAGAACGCATGACTTAGCTTTAAACCTATGGAAAAACAGTCCTTTTAAAGCAGAAAGATTGGCGATATTACAACAGCTTTCAGCCAAAATTGGTGAGTCGGTAGGGATTGCGGTGTTGCAAGACTTAGAAGTGGTGTATATCGATCGTGTGATATCTGACTGGCCTGTCCAAATACAGTTACCTACCGGAACCAATATACCTATCTGGGCCTGTGCCAGTGGCAAATTATTGTTGACGCAGTTGGCAGATAATAAGTGCGAGCGTATTGTAGAAAAACTATCGTTACAGGCGCTCACGACCCATACTCAGACTGACAAAAAACAACTCATGACGTCCATTGCTGAAGTACGTAAGACACAGGTAGGGACAGATAATGAAGAGTTTATTCCTGGTATGGTCGCCTGTGCTGTCCCGATTCCGAATGGTGAGCAGCCCGCATTTGCTACGGTATTTACTCATAGTCCTACCGTCAGAAAATCTTTGGATGAGCTACTGAGCTATGTGCCTGTCATGAAAGAAGCTGCCAATGAGCTATCTGTTATTTTCAATCAGGAATATAATGAGTAGCCTGTCATAACATGCTATAACGATTGTATCTCAAGCCTCTTAGGTGTCGATACGAATATGAATGTAATGAGGTTGTAGATAGCACACACTTCCCTTACATCAACGCTCATTTCCTACTTTTATCCTCTCAACCAAGAAATCGACGGCGGCTTTTACCTTAGGCACTAGATAGCGCTGCTTTTGATACAGCAGATATACGGCCATATCAGCATGCTGCGTGATTGCTAATGGATGCTCAAATTTAATCTCTTGCAATGCGCCTGACTCAAGATATGAGGATAGTGCCCACCGAGTGGACATCAAAATCCCTTCACCATCACAAGCCTTTTTTGCTAGCCATGGTCCATTGTTTGAAATTGCCACTGCTGGCCCTGAGACATCATGCCACTGATCGTCCACATAGCAGAGCCAAGGCGTTGGCCCGTTTGGGGCTTTAAAATACAGGCCTTTATGTTCCTTTAATTCCATCACATGACTAGGTGCGCCATGTTTTTCTAAATAACTGGGAGACGCAACCGGTATAAACCCATTGTCCATGAGCCTAATGGCAAGCACTCGCTCATTTGGTGCATAACCCCCGCGAATCGCAATATCGACATCGTCACGTCCCAATGCGGATAATTCATCACTGAGACTGACATCTAGCACAATCTCTGGATACAACTCACCAAACTCATCTAGCAGTGGTAGCAGTATTTTTTCACCAAAACCCACCATAGAGCTGATGCGTAACCGTCCCATCGGCGTCGTTTGATAACTGCGTACTGTTTCTTTGCTTTGCTCGAGCTGATCCAATACTTGCTGCATATCGTCATAATAGACCTGCCCTACTTCGGTCAATTTAACAATTCGGGTCGAGCGCTTTAACAGTGTCGCGCCCAAGCTCTTTTCTAAATCAGACACCCGTCTAGATAGTGAGGATGGCGGCACATTGAATGCATTTGCCGCCTTAGTAAAACTGCCCGTTTCTACGACTTTACTGAAATACTTGATGGCACGTAATTGATCCAACTGACCTCTCCATTTAGATGAATATGTGAGCATTTTCGCTTTATTATTGTCTTAAAGGCAATAGTGATTCACGTTATTCCTTATATATAACCACATTAAAACCAGTAATAATGTGTTTAACTTAGGGCGTGCTTGATATTCGACCATGGCACTGACAGAGACTATTTTTTAGACAGTTCGACGTTAAAAATAGTAAGTTTAGTCATTCTAAGCGTCTATGTTTTAACAATGAAGTGGCAAAAAATAGTCCCGTCTCCTTCTGTTTATATTGGAGCTGATGCTAAAACTGCCCCATACTGTGTTGTAAATCTAGTTAAGTCACGAGCATTACCGTCGTTTTACGCCTTGTCTGGAACCGTTTTAGCAATCAGCAGTGCCTATTTGTAAATATCAAACACGCCCTAAACGTTGCAATGAAAACACGATTAAAAATAACTTTTACGTCAACAATGGAAGAATGACTTATGATTACTTTGCACGGCTTTGCTGCAAGCAACTATTACAACATAGTAAAACACGCTCTTTTATATAAGGGTATCCCATTCCAAGAGGACCTTTTGTACGCTGGTAGTGATGATCTACTGACCGTCAGTCCAGTGGGCAAAGTACCTGCGATCACCATGCCTGACGGTTTTAATCTGTCAGAATCCAATGTGATTTGTGACTTCCTTGAAGAAACATATCCTGAAAAGCCGCTATATCCTACCGATGCAGCAGAACGCGCGACTGTACGTCAGATTATGAAAATAGCAGAGCTGTATTTTGAGCTACCAAGTCGTCGTCTGATTCCATATGTATTTTCTGGTACTCAAGCACCTAACGCAGTCAAAGAGGAAGTCCGTCAAGTATTGGGCCGCGGTATTATTGCTATGAATCGCTTATGTCAATTTTCGCCTTGGATTGCAGGCGAGCAATTCACCATGGCTGACATCTATGTGCATCACGTCAACACTATTGTCAACGCTTTTGGAGCGACTCAGCTTGAGGGGGATGTACTGGCAGAAGTGGAAGGCATGAAAGAATGGAACAAAGCCATGAGTGAAACCGACATTGCAAAAAGCGTTCAGGCAGACAGTCAAGCAAACATGCCTGAGTTTATGCAACACGTTAAAGCTCTAATCCAAGCCGCAAACGCTAAATAACATATGACAGTGTGGCCACTAAAAATGAGCCATGTTAAGAAAACTACTAAAGCTCAATAACCTAAAGAACGACCAATGCCGTAAAGGGATTGGTCTAAAAATCCAACTATTTGCAGGAGCAAATCTTATGACCGATAAAAATAAACAACTGGTTTCAACCATCAGTGATGACAACAAATTAACCCTGTCTTTAAAAGACATCGAGATGCCGCAACCCGGTGCTGACGAAGTTGTCGTTCGCATGGAAGCCATGCCATTGAACCCTTCTGACTTTGGTGTGATGTTCAGCGCCGCTAATATGTCAACCGCTGTACAATCAGGCACTGATGACAGCCCGATCATTACTGCTGATGTGCCTGCGAAATTCATGCCATCACTCAAAACGCGGGTAAACAAAGACACGCCTGTCGGTAACGAAGGCGCTGGTACAGTCGTCGCAGCAGGCTCATCAGAAGCCGCACAAGCACTCATGGGCAAAATGGTTGCAGTGATTGGTGGCGGTACATATCGTCAATACCACTGTGTCAATGTAAGGAGCTGCATAGAAATGCAAGACGGCACGACAGCTACCGAGGCCGCATCGTCTTTTGTAAACCCGCTCACCTCACTGGCAATGGTCGAAACTATGCGCGCTGAAGGCCACAAAGCCATCGTACATGCAGCAGCTGCTTCTAGCCTTGGTCAAATGCTAAACCGTATCTGTATGGCAGACGGCGTTGATTTGGTGAATATCGTCCGTAAAGACTCGCAAGAAAAGCTATTGCGCGATATGGGCGCAAAGTATGTGGTGAACTCAAGCAGTGAGACGTTCCTTGCTGATTTGACCGCCGCGATTACTGAAACAGGCGCTACGATTTCGTTTGACCCTATCGGTGGCGGTAAGCTCACCAGCGATATTCTAAACTGTATGGAGGCAGCTATTACTCGTGACGTAGAAGAATACAGCGTCTATGGCTCAAATACCTTTAAACAAGCTTATATTTATGGCGCCTTAGACCGTGGTCCGATCACCTTAAACCGTAACTTTGGTTTTTCTTGGGGTGTGAATGGATTCCTATTGTTCAATGCGCTAGGCAAACTGGGCACTAAAACCGTCGTGAAAATGCGTCAACGTGTGGCAGAAGAAATCACCACCACCTTTGCGAGCAGCTACACGCATGAAGTGACCCTAGAAGAAGCGCTACAGTTAAAATCAATCGCCGCTTATGGCAAACAGGCGACTGGTGAGAAGTACTTGATCAAGCCTCAAGTCTAATTGCAAGTTAAAGAACAGTTAAAAAAAGCAGATATCTATGATGTCTGCTTTTTTTTGTGCTTAATTATTATTGAACGATGTAAGTAAAAGGCGGTAACTTAGCCTTTTTAAATACTGACTCTATGAACATTGTCTTTTCGAGTATTGCCTTTCTGTAGACTTCTTATTTGAAAATCAAAGCGTCCTTGTAGTTATATGACTTCTTTGTGATAATTAAAATCCAGACACGCTAACTTTTAAATAAAAATATTAGACATTTTAAACTATCTACTTTTTGAGAGATGACTATGAAAAGCACAATGAAAATAATGATGGCCTCCACGCTTGTTATGAGTGCACTTGCTACTGGTTGCCAAACGACGACTAGTGTTACCAAACCAGCCGTACAGCCAGTCACAGTCGAGACGTTAGAGGCGAATAATTGGCGTCTTATAGATGCCAAGCTTAATAATGGAGACTTGATTGAAGCGTTATTTTTTGATCCATCAAGACCACTAACGCTGGATTTTATGACTGTTGAAGGCCGCAATATGGTAAGCCTTATGAATACGTGCAACAATATGAGCGCAGGATACAGTGTGACGAATGGCGAGATAGAACTGAGCGCAATCAGAAGCACTCGAATGGCCTGCCCTGAACACCTAGCAAAGTTTGATAGTGCTGCCGCCACAACAGTACAAGGCAAATACAGCTTTGGTAAAAATAGCGATAACAACCCTGTATTAGTCATCAAGAATGACAATCAGACGGCTCACTTCAAAGCCGTTCCTAAAACAAAAACACCTTAAGTACTATTACGTAGTTCTATCTTAAATTTATGAAAAATGCCTCACTATGAATCAGCGAGGCATTATTTGTATCAACAAACTGCTAGCCCCAGCATCAAAACAATAACAGTAACAAAAACCGCTCTAGACCGTTTCATAGAGCATTAAAAACAAGTATCTAAATCAACCATAATAAGGATATGTCATGTCGTTTATTAAATTTTGCACTTTGGCACTCATTGCCACATCCTCTCTAACTGCGTGTAGCAGTCACAACCAAGCCAACTCGAATGATAAAACGAGTGTCAGCCAGATTGAAGACAGTAACTCATTCATAAACACCCTAAAACCAAGCAGTGCTGAAGCGATAATCAGTCAAGTAACGGGTATTACTTCACAAGACAGAAATCAGCAAAAAGTTACTATCGTAGCCCAAGATGGAAAATCCTATACCGCATCTATTAGTAAAGCTAATTTCGGTCAGCAGAATGCTTATCAAATGCAAAAATTGGCGGTAGGTGACTATATAGAAGTTAAAGGTGACATAGAAGTAACAGGCGATCAATCAAAGCCAAATGGCGAGCATCAGCTAACTGTACATGCCATGCCGTATGTATTACGCAACATCATTGTCGCTGACCATCAAGTAGACTGCGTAGGCGTTGCGCCACAATCATGCCTTTTAACAAAGCCAGTTGACCAAGTGGGCAGTCAAGCCGACTGGCAGTATCGATACAGTGGTATAGAGGGTTTTGATTATGAGCCTGATTATGAATATACCTTGCTTATAAAAAATACAGCCGTTGCTAGACCACCTGCTGATGCATCGTCAGTGCAGAGCAAGCTGATACAAGTCATTGAAAAGAAAAGAACCCAGCCTTAGTGATACAGATATAACTCCTCTAAACAGACAAGCAACCACACGATTAATTGTTAACATTATTCAACCTGTGGTTGCATCTGACGCT
Organism: Psychrobacter sp. P11G3; assembly: GCF_001435845.1. Taxonomy (NCBI): domain Bacteria; kingdom Pseudomonadati; phylum Pseudomonadota; class Gammaproteobacteria; order Moraxellales; family Moraxellaceae; genus Psychrobacter; species Psychrobacter sp. P11G3. The sequence continues at coordinate 1,581,441 of NZ_CM003596.1, read as the reverse complement.
TATTACGCCTAGTATTTCGCTCCTTTAAATAACTCTATATTTAACAACAGCACCTCTACAGGTTTGTCTACTCACAATAAAGAAGGATTCGTTATGCCAATAAATACAACCACAATTATTGATGGTGGCATGGGACGAGAATTGGCGAAGCGCGGTGCACCGTTTCGTCAACCTGAATGGTCAGCACTGGCAATGATAGAAGCGCCAGAAATCGTTCGTGATGTACACCGTGCGTATATTAAGAGCGGCGCAGCAGTCATTACGACCAACAGTTACGCGCTAGTACCCTTTCATATTGGCGAGGAGCGCTTTGCGGCACAAGCACAAGATTTGGCAGCGGCATCAGGTGAAATGGCACGTTTAGCAGTGACGCTAGAAGGCACAGCAACCAAAGTAGCAGGCTCTATACCGCCACTGTTTGGCTCCTACCGTGCAGACTTGTTTGATGCTGACCATGTAGAAGATATCGCCACCCCACTGATCAAAGGTCTAAATCCGTATGTAGACTTTTGGCTCGCTGAGACTCAGAGTCTAATCGCCGAATCTATCGCTGTTCGTGAGCTACTTAATACGCTAGATACAGACAATAAACCGCTATGGGTAGCTTTTACTTTAGAAGACAGTATGGATATCGATGTACCACGTCTGCGTTCAGGAGAAACCGTCGAGGAAGCCGTGGCAACGATGGCTGCTCTCGATGTCGAGGCGATACTCTTTAACTGCTGCCAACCTGATGTCATCGAGCAAGCACTAGATGTCGCACAAACTGTACTGCAGGCAAAACAAGCGCAGCATATCAAACTTGGCGCTTATGCCAATGCCTTCCCGCCGCAACCAAAAAATGCGGCGGCAAATGATACGCTTAATGAAGTGCGTGATGATTTGACCCCGCCTGCCTATTTGCTCTGGGCACAAAAATGGCAGGCACAGGGCGCTTCATTAATCGGTGGCTGCTGCGGTATTGGCCCTGAGCATATTCAGGAATTAAGCCAACATTTCACTGCTACTGCTTAAATATAGGCTGATCTGAATATAGAAAAATGTAAGATAATTAGAATATTGAGTTCATCAGGCTGACGACCATCGACTGTTATTTGATGGTCGGCATGTTACTGGTCATGGAGCTATGGAGCTAGTGCTGTAAACGTATCGAAAATTCTAGTAACAGCTATAGGCTTGAATGAAATCATCGACTAGCTTGTCATAAGTATGCGTATTGTATTTTTAACAGTCTACCCCTCCTACCGCTAACCTGAAGCCTGTCTACCCGTTTGTATCAGTAGGACACCACTTAAAATCAGTACCAACGCTATAATTTCTAAGCTGGTGATGTCCTCTCCGATTACCGCGCCAATGATGACAGCAACGACTGGAGCAATATAAGTAGCACCAGCAGCCCGCACTGAACCCAATGTCTCAATGATAAAATAATAAATCAAAAAAGCAGCACCTGTACCCAAAGTACCCAGACCAAGTATTGTTCCCCACATTGCCCTAGTATCTGTCGACAGCTGGGTTATACCATCGAAATCGATGAGTATCGAAAGCGTTATGACAGCCAACCCCACTTGCCAAGTAGCTAACGCCAGTGGTGGCAACCTCAGAGGAGATAGATAACGCCGCGCATACACAAAAGATGCACCCACACTCAAAGACCCTGCCAACATCCACAAAACGCCAACGAGAGAGACACCAGTAGCGCTTTGCCATGGTCGCGCACTTAATGCGATACCAGCAAATCCTAGCGCAAGTCCAATCGCCATTTGCTTGGTCGGACGCTCATCAGGTAAGAATAGCGCCGCGCCCAAAAAGGTAAATATAGGGATTGAACCACTTAATAGACCTGCGATACTACTGGGCAATAGCGCCGTACCTGCGACAAATCCATAATAGTAAAAAGACGTTGCGAGCACTGACATCACTATAAAGTGTGGCAAATGCTGTAACTGCGCTCGAGTAATTACCTTGCTGTGCCAAGCAACGGCAACCAATGGCAAGAACCCAAATAGCAGGCGTAAAAATACGGTTTGTGAGGGGCTGATTAGAGCCGTCGCCCATTTCATAAAAATAAAATTCGATCCCCAGATGACACCAAGGAGCAACAGTGCAGCATATGCTCGGAACATAACATTGGCCTTAACAAATAGATGAGTTGCTTTTTTCAAACAGCTAGCGTCGACAGTGTTTTATTGCTTGTATTAACAGTCTGGTATTAACTATCTTGTATCAATAGGCTTGTACTGACTGACTCGTTACACAGAGCGAATGACACCACCATCAACCCGTATATTCTGACCAGTGATATATCCGGCAGCTTCGGATAGTAAAAAGGCAATTGTTGAGGCGACTTCTTCAGAGGTACCATAACGTCTCATCGGCACGCTCTCACGTCGCTCATCGACTTCAGGCAAGCTATCAATCCAGCCGGGTAAGACATTGTTAATGCGTATACCTTTTGGCGCATAATCGTCAGAGAATATCTTGGTAAAAGCGCCAATGCTGGCACGAAAAGCCGTTGACGTAGGAAAAAGCGCAGTCGGCTGCGTTACCCAAGAGGTAGATATATTGACAATAGCACCGCTACCCTGTGCCACCATGATTGGCGTGACCAAACGAATTGCACGTACCGCACTAAGAAAGTAAACCTCTAGCCCTTTATGCCAATCCTCATCAGTGATGTCCAAGATAGGTGCGCGCGGGCCATGACCTGCAGAGTTCACAAGGGCATCAATACGTCCCCACTGTTGCATCGCCAAATCAACCAAACGTTGTACATCTTCATTAATAATGTTGGAGCCAGTAACACCAATGCCGCCAAGCTGCTTTGCTAAAGCCTCACCTTTACCAGAGGAAGATAAAATAGCGACATGATAACCATCTGCTGCAAGTTTACGAGCAGCGGCAGCACCCATGCCTGATCCGCCTGCGGTGATAAGCGCTACTTTTTTTGTCGTTATAATATTATTCATCTAACTTTCTCCATTAGTTATCGTTTTATCTATCATAACTAATAAAATCAAATTCCTAACATCATAATAAAAGATGCTAGACTGTAGAAAATCTACAGTCTAGGAAAACAAAGTGTCAAACAGCCATCGTACATTACCACCGCTCAATGCCTTGCGTGCATTTGAGGCTGCTGGGCGTCATCTTAATTTTCGGGCGGCGGCTGATGAGCTGTTTGTGACACAAGGCGCGGTTGCTCAACAGGTAAGAATGCTAGAGGAGCATATCGGCTTTCCTTTGTTTCAAAGACTACCAAGAGGCGTGGCGCTCACTAGCCAGGGTTCTGTTTACTTTGCAGAAGTTACGCGCGCTTTTAAGATTTTAGATAAAGCAACAGCTCAGCTCCTAAGAGAACCTAAGACTGTTACTATCAGCGTGACACCGACTTTTGCCACTAAGCTATTATTGCCGCGTTTATCGGCTTTGACTGCTGCGGTTCCTGATGCCGAGTTGCGTACTGTAGCGACCGAGTCCATTGCAGACTTTGATCGTGATCAGGTAGATATCGCGGTACGCCTGACGCGCCCACCATTCCCTGCAGCATTTGATACTCATCTGCTGTTCAAACAAACGCTCGTAGCTGTAGCCAGCCCTCACCTAATGGCCAATAGAGAACTACCCATGTCAATAGAAGCGCTACAAGAGATGCCATTGCTCCATGACTCACATCATCATTGGCCACGATTTTTTGGTACCACAGATAAGCTAGCCGGCGCTGTATTTAATCAAACCGCTTTGGCTTTAGATGCAGCGCTAGCGGGTCAAGGCGTTGCGATTGCTTGTCAGGCTTTCGTACAAGCGGATTTGAATGCAGGAAGATTGGTACAGATAAGCGAGTCAACGCTAACAGTCGAGCCAGATTATTATCTCGTTCGCAAAAAGAACTCGTCATCCACACCGACTGTCGACGCTGTCTGGGACTGGTGTATTACCCACTTAGCACTGGTCTAATACAGTACTAATCTGGCTAGATACTGGCTTAGATTGGCACTGAGCCAGCTACGTCAGTGATGTTGACCTCGTTAACTTTCACTTTAATAATTGTCATTAACGCTGCTTAATGTCAACTGCTCCCGCCTTTAAGCCTAATATGATGCGTATAAGCTCAGCGATATGCATCCTTCCCCTTCTCTTGCCACCTATCCGTTTTATAGCTCTCATCTTTTTCACGCTCATTTTAGCGATCTAAAAATCTAGTACATTCAACAGTCTCTCCTATCGATTAACTTTTTTACGTTCAAAAGAGTATGCGTTTTTCGATTCTTATTACGTAGAATTACACAGTTAATTCTTCATAAACAATTATCGACTAAACCCTTACTTAATTTTGTATTAGTATCTATTGGTATTAAACAAATCAGTGAGGATACAAGTACTTACCTTGTTATAGACACGTTTTTATAGCCACATTTTTTCAGTCACATTCTCTTCATATAAATTCTTATTTATCGCGCATGCTTAAGGACCAGACATGACTGCTAACTCTCAAAAACCATCGACCCATGAAACGCTTAGTTTTCAATTGATGACGCGGTCCGAACCACCAGAACTGGTTATTGCAACGATAAAATCATTATTAGCAATCAAAGAAGCACGCGATGAGATCTTAATTATTGACAACAACAATCAAGAAATCTCGTTATATGAGCCTTTAGCCAAATTTTGCGAAAGCTTAGATACTGAGCTGAATGTTCGTTTTTATCATATTGATCGTGTCGAAGGATTCAAAGCGGGCGCTTTAAACTTGGCACTTGGGTTGATGAGTCCAGACTGTAGTCACATTGTGGTGGTCGATAGTGATTACCAAGCATTACCACATGCTAGAGCCTCTATTATGCACGCTATCGCCCAATATCCTGAGCATACCCTACTTCAGTTTCCGCAGTTTTATCGTAATGAAGGACAGCTCGATGCGCATAGCGAGTTGAATCACTATTTCAATCATCATTTGTATCGTCCTTTTAATCGCATTCGCGCCTTATCAACGGGTACTTACGCCGTCATTCGACGCTCGGATCTTTTGAGCATAGGAGGCTGGTCAGGTGCTTCTATCACTGAAGATGCTCAGATGGGCGTGCTTATGCATCGACAAGGTTTTCGCAGTCAGTTTGTGCCAGAAGTCATTGCCACGGGTTTACTGCCTAACACACTAGATGATCTAATATGTCAACGTCGACGTTGGATTTACGGCAATATGCAGGTGCTCACGGATTACCTGTCAGTCCCGTACCACTCTTTAGTTCAGTATGTCTCACAATCCAAAAGTATGAGTGAACGTCTAGCCTATATGCGTGCTCATCTGTCTCAATTGAGTGCTTGGGTAAATTTCACAGGATTCTTTATTCTTTTGCATATCTGCTTATTACTGGTGATGGTTGATATGCTTTTAATAAATAATGCTAACGTGTCGATGCTTGCACCTTTGTATGTGGTTTATGCAGGTTATGCCTTTTTCATCCTTAGACGGTTGTGGGCATATTGCCATGATAAATCGCCTCTCAATAAACAAATAGATGACAGCTATCAGCCACGTTTTAGCAGAAAAGTACGAGCATGGTTGATGCACTTGAATTTTTGGGAGATTGGCGCACTGTCATGGTTTCCGGTGCTGTGGGGACGAGAAAAACCTTTTGTCTGTACGCCAAAACAAAATTATATCCAAAGTCGTCAGTCATTATTCCTTAAGAATATAGCAGCGTTGCCAAAACTGCTGTTGGTGCTAAATATCATTACAGCTCTAGTTGTAGCACCATTTTCACCGCTCTATTCGCCAGTACTATTTATATGTGCAGCGGCAGTTTGTATTCTTAAACTAAGCGCCGCCAAGGTAGCAATGGATAATTTCTCTGATGCTCGAGCAGACACACCAAGTATGAGTAAGGTTCTGAGACAGACTTTAAAAGTAGCCCATGAAAAGAAGACGACTATCACGACATCTTATGCGACGTCTTTATTTAAAGATAAAAAGACCATCGATTCGTAAAAGCCAGTATTTATAGAACTAGTACTTATAAAGATAGCGGTTTATATAAGCCAATTTTGAAACAAGGTCATTCTATTGTCTTTTATCGTTTCTATACTAGGTTCCCTATACACCACTCTACTAACCAAAACGCTTATAGCCATAATGCTTATAACTATAAAGGTCTTAAAAACATGATTAGGTCTTCGAATTCACCGCTACGTATTGCCATTATCGCGCATTCACTGTATCCCATTGCCCAGCCTTACGCGGGTGGTCTAGAAATGATTACCCAATTAATTTGTGATGAGCTAGTGGCGCAAGGTCATGAGGTATTGCTTTACGCTCATAAAGATAGCGAGACGAAAGCAACGTTGGTGCCATTATTGACTCGTCATGAGTTTAACAAGATGGTCTATGATAATGAGCATGAAACGGTCGCCATGGGCCGTGAAGAGATGTATCAATATCTCACCTATCAAATAGCCTTACGAGACGTTATCGAACGTGATGAGCGCGGTGAGATTGATATCGTACATAACCACAGTCTGCATCATATTCCGATGATGACAGGCCAAGCGTTTGGCGAAAGGTTTTTTACTACTTTTCATACGCCTATTTTTCCACAGCTACGTTTGGCACTTTTAACATTACGCTCTGGTACAACTACTCAATTTACAGCAATTAGTAAGCACCAACAGCAGTTATTCGCTGAGTTTGTCCCCTCACAAGTGGTATACAACGGCATCGACGTCGAATCCTTTACTGCCAATACAGAATCGCTTGGCAATACTAATGGTAGCGATAACGAGGTGTATTTCTGGTATGGACGCATCTGCCCTGAAAAAGGCACTCATTTAGCCATGCGGTACTGCATGGAAGCTGGGAAGAAACTTATCATTGCAGGACCTAAAAGCAACGAAGACTACTTCAATCAAAAAGTAGCCCCTTTGTTGTTTAAAGACAGTAAGAGTGGCGATGACAAACTATTCAGTTATGTAGGTCATGTCACCAAGGACGAGATTAACAATTACTTGTGCCGAGCAACTGCCATGCTATTTACCAGCACTTGGGACGAGCCATACGGATTGACCTTAGCTGAGAGTTTGGCATGTGGCACACCAGTCATTGGTTTCGATGCTGGAGCCAGTGCCGAAATTATTACCCCAGAGACAGGAGTCATCGTACCTAAAAAAGACAAAGCCGCCTTTATCAATGGTTTTTCTATGATTAAAAACATATCACGCCAAGCCTGCCGTGACCGTGCTTTACAATTTTGTTCAGTGTCAGCCATGGTAGACGGCTATCTGGAACTGTACCGAGCAGCGTTAAAAAATAGAACTGCGTTAATAGAAGACAATTCAGAAAGCTACATCAACAGTATTAACAGCTATGAGCTGTCTGATTTAACAAAAGACTCCCTGCAGTTTTTTAATCAAGCCATTCAAGCGCCAGTTGAAACTGATAATGATCTTGTTAGCTTTTCTGAGGGATCGTAATGATGCGTATCGGATATTATGCTCATCATCATGGCTCAGGACATTGCCGACAGGCAGACAAACTGGCTGCATTGCTACCTAATAACGCAAGAGCTCAATTAACGGTATTTACGAGCTTAGATATAGCTAGCTATCGTTTTACCGCTATTGATGAGCAACAAATCATACGTTTGAATACAGAAGACGAACTACCCGATGATATATTGGTAGGTCGTGCGGGAGAATATTGGCAACCAGCCAGCTTACATTACTCGCCCGTAGGCAATAGTGACATTCAAAAACGCAGTCACCAAATACTAGACACTATCTTTCAACGTAAGATTGATTTGATGATTATTGATGTCAGCGTCGAGGTGGCAATGCTCTGCCGTGCGGCAAGTATTCCTTACCTTTACGTTAGGCTTCCGGGTATTCGCGATGATGCGCCACATATAGGTGCTTTTGCTGGTGCGCTTGCCTTACTAGCTCCTTATCCTAAAGCGTTAGAGTCTACCCAGACATCTGAGTGGGTCTGTAATAAAACTCTCTATCTTGACTTTATCTACTCTCAAAAAACTGAGTCATACACTTATGAGAGCTTTATAGATATTTTGGCAAAATTAAGCGTGAACAATGAAACTTTTGTTCCTAAAACTACAAGCTTACCATCTATCGAAACTCAATTAACAGACAAGTCCGGAGCTACAACACCTATTATCACCGTTATTAAAGGCTACGGTGGACACAAAGCGATTGACGAAAAACTACCAGAGCTGCGCTCACTGCTACCCAATGCATTAATCATCTCTCTCGGGCCTATAGACGATGACAAACGATGTTATGTCGATATCTCAGCTGAGGTAGATGACGTTACACCATTCATTTGTCATAGCGATTATCTGATGATGGCCTGTGGCCTAAATGCTGTCGCGCAAGCGTATCATTACGATACGCCGCTCATAGTGGTGCCTGATGACAGGCCACATAATGAACAAGCGGTCATGGCTGAAGCGTTAGTTACTCAAAATAAAGCGCTAAATTGGCAGCAGTTTAAAACCTTAATGAGCGTCGATGATGGTCAACCTGAATCTCTTGCCCAAACCATTCATTACCGAAGCAAACAACACCCCACTATCTCGGTTGATAGTATTGAAAAAAATAACATTGAGGAAAATAGCGGCGAGGAAACCAACGTAGTTACGCTAACAGATGCTCAAGCGTTTATGCATAGCACCACTGCTTACTCTACTACTAAGCTTTGGTTTGAAAACTGGTTACTCCCTCGACTCAACTTAGCACCTGAATCAACAATTAAAGACTGACTTATTAAATATTGACTTATTAAAAACAAAAGGCAACTTGATAGCGAGGCAAAGACAAGCGATGACCATTCAGCCAACGATTAACTCCAATACTAATTCCGATATTGTACCGATGACTGTCATTACGACTTGCTATGGTCGTAATCGCCATCTCTACAACCTACTCAGCAGTCTAGAAAATAGCAGTGTGAAGCCAGCCGAAGTCATTATCGTCAACGATGACGCCGATCGCAATCGGTTAGCTGAATTCTCATTAAATATCGTGAAACTACCAACTACGGTTAAATCAGCTGTAAATGATGGTAGCGATACTACAACTACAGAGTTTGACATCGGACATAATCGCAATCTTGGAGCATTGCAGGCAACTCACGATATGCTGATTTTTTTGGATGTTGATTGCATCGTAGCGCCTACGTTTATTGAGCAAATGTATAAGAAGCTTCTGCAATATCCTAATGCGCTTTTGATGGGTCAACCGCGCTATCTAACGCGACCATTATCAGTAGAAGAAATTGCACTATTAAAAACCAATCATTTGCCTTTTTCTGTTTTAAACGAGCTGTCTGTCTATAACCCTTATCGTTATAATTTTGATGAAGCTGATTCAAACCAAGTAGGGACAGAGCAAACAGCTATCAAACAGACTGAGGATTACGGTGCATTTTGGAGCCTATGCTTCGCTATCAAGCGACATACTTTTGATAAAATTGGCGGTTTCGACACCCAATATACAGGTTATGGTGCAGAGGATACCGATTTTTCCTTTACAGCACGTCGATTAGGTATCGATTTTTACCTCACTGCTGATATCGCTTATCATCAGCAGCACAGTGTCTACCGGCCACCACTCAATCATCTGGACAGTATCATTGTCAATGCCAATCGCTTCTATCAAAAATGGCACTGTTGGCCCATGGCAGGATGGTTGTCCCAATTTTCCGATATGGAACTGATTGATTGGACAGAGGAACAGTCGTTACCGATAGCCATACAACGAGAGCCTAATGACAAAGAGGTGGAGCTTTCTCATCGTCCAGACGCTCCTTATGTTTAACTATTTCTAACTAACGAAAACTTAGTTAATCAATATTCTAGTACCGGTGAGTAGTCACGCCATTCTAGTACCGATGAATAGTTACTTCTGTAGGTGGTCGACTCATTTCCTGACGTTCAAAATCCCAGTTATGCCCATGCCAAAAATGAGCAGTTTTATCATTGTCATTGAAACCGATCATTGCTACTTCTAATGGCAGTTTCGTTTTTCGAATACTATATAAGTATGCTCGAGCTGCCAGCATCAGCCGATACAATAGAAAACCTGATGAGGGTGCTGACGAATGAATATCGGTAAAGTATGGATAGTCAGCAACGACTTCATGACGCTCTGATAGCACACTGTGATAGGTAGGGCTTGACCATAGTTTTTGCATATTCGAAGGAATATCTAAGATGCGATGAGTAGTGATAGGATCGTCATTAGGGCTTGGGTCATCAGCTAATGTTGGAAACTGATAAGGCTGGTTGCTCGTCAATACTCCTAACGGGGCGGTTTCTGACATTTGCTCCATCACTGATATATGATTGCTTCTAGGTGGTAGGCCAAAATGCAGCTTACTGTCACCAATCTGACGAAAAAACAACAGCTTAGGTAGTGAACTAGCTAACTGATGGTTAGCAAAAAAATCAGCGTGAATAAAGTGATTAAATAACACTAAGACATCGTCGGGCTGTATTAGCATCTCAAGCTGAACCGTGGTGACAGCAGGATTATTTGCAATTAGAACGACTCGTTTAGCTTGCTCTAGTGCAGTCTGTATAACGACTGGTAGCGTTAAGAAAGCAGACCGCGCTGTGCTTATATCATTAGATATATATTCACTATTCTCTGATAGCGAGATACTCTGTTTGAATATTGGTTTTTCTGTATTGGACTCTGTATTAGACATAGCAACCTTAGTCAATTTGAACTTTTGATTGCTACTTTAGCATTATTAGCGATTTTATAGAAAAAGCTTTACCCCTATTATGCATGGATAAAGCCTTATCTTAATAAAAGTCTACTACTCCATACTTATTCAACTCAAAAATCATATTTTGCCATTATTTCAATTTGCTGACCTGCTGGCATCCATGGGAATGTCGTTACGTCCTGATTTCTCCACTCAATACCCAAATCTAGATCTGGTAAATACTCATAGATAAGGTTTGCACTTTTTACATTGGCAGAAGTGTCTGCCGCATCGTCTACATTTACCTCACCATAACGCAAGTTGCCACGCAGCTTTTGGGTAAATTGATGCTTATATCCTACGCTATAGCCAGTTTGCGAGATAAGCTTCCCATCTTCAGCATCACAGTCTACGCCGCCATTCATAACTAGCGGTCCTCCAACACAGATGGCAGAATAAGCACCCATGCCTTTACCATTGTATATACTGGCATGGAGTGAATCTTTACCCAATGTCAGCTTGCCCGCTAAAGAAACACCGATACCCACATCTGAACCATCTCCGTTCTCAGCATCACGAGCTGTGACAGCCACGTTATAATCAAAGTTAGATATCTTATCTTTATAGCTGACCACCATATCAGGTAAGCTCGCATTATCATAAACAGGATCTTGCGCCGTAAAACGCAGCCCCTTATAAGTATAGTGCAACGTCAAATCTGGACGAATATAAGAACCTCCACCAGAGGCCGTGCCCAAACCAGTACCCCAGAAGTCAAGCTGCTCCGTAGAAAGAGGCGCCACTGCCAAAAACTGACCGTTCCAAGTCTTACCCACTGTCAAATTATCAACCTGAACATACGCATGACGCAAGCGCAGATTTGAGCCGCCCTTAGCGTAATCGCCATAAAAATCACCTTCGATAAACCCCGTGAGTTTTTTATCATCTACCGACTTGGTCGTTTTAACATTGATACGAGACTGTCGTAAATTACCCTTAAATTCCGACTCGCCTTCATCAGGAGAGTTAAAAGCACCTTCTGCTTTGATGTAACCACCGATACTCAAAGTCGTGTCACCTGTTGTCACAAGATCGATTGCTTGCGCAGATACGCATGTTACAACCATAGCAAAACCTACAGATAGCCTTTTTATATAAAGCATCATTCATTTCTTCCCTGTTTTATGTTGATATCCTTATCAATCCAATTGCTACTACATTTTCTCTAGTCCATAAAAATAAATAATCCTTTTAGATGAAAATTAACTGCTACTTAATAACTACTGTTCAATTAAAAACCCTAATCATAATTCGACCGATATATTAGCTGTTACGCTTCTTGATTAATATTCTCTAACGCAGCAATCGCTTCTTTTTGCGACTCATCGATAGGCTTTTTTTGCCCGCTCAATTTATCGAGATATACCAACACCGACTCACCGATTGCAACGACAGTTTTCTGAACCGTACTGTAATAGGTATATTCATGAATCAGACTTGAATTACCAATTTTTTTGACCTTGACACCAATCCATAATTCATCAGGATAGGCAACGGATATTAAATACCGACATGACGAGGCAGCCATCACCGAAGACGTTTGTTCGTTAAATAAACCAAGCCGCCTATTGTAGTAGATACGAGCGTTTTGAGCATATTCGTAATAAACCACATTATTGACATGACCAAAGGAGTCCATATCACCCCATTCCACTTGCTGAGGATAAATAACGGTAAAGTCATGCAATGGGTGATTATCATCGCTTACGACAATCTCTTGTATTTCTGGGAACGTAGGCGCAGCTTCCATAGTTTTTCTCTTTTTATTAGACAGGTTTTGTTATATAGATGATGAGTGTAACTCAGGGTGCTCGTGACTCACACACCTTCCCCATCCCTAGCATTTAGTCAAACACTAGGGTTTATGCAAGCTTTCGCTTTTGTCAAAGTCGATTTAATGGTGACCAGATTGTTTGACTAGATAAGATTTTCTGAGTACATCGAACGCATGCGTTTTTTATCGAGTTTACCGACGCTGGTTTTTGGCATGTCTGGCAAAAACCTCACTTCACTTGGCACACCGTATTTTGGCAGATGACCTCTCTCTACTGCTTGATGACCCAATGCCAAAATATCTTCCATTTTTGTGTCGACATGGTCTGGTTTTAGCACGATCAATGCCAAGGGACGCTCGCCCCAACGCTCATCTGGCACACCAATCACCGCGATATCAGCCACACTCGGATGAAAGGACAAAATGGTTTCTACCTCAAGCGAGGATACCCATTCGCCGCCAGATTTAATGACATCTTTGAGCCTGTCTGTAATGCTTAGCGTGCCATCAGCGGTCATGCAGGCGATGTCTTGAGTATGCATCCAGCCACCTTTCCACAGCTCATCACCTGCATCGGAGTTTTTAAAGTAGCTTTGGGTCAGCCACGGCGCTCGTATCACAAGCTCACCTGTTGACTGGCCATCCATTGGTTGTGGTTTACCATTCTCATCCCAGATCTCCATCGATACCAGCATAATTGGCGAACCTGATAGACAACGATAGTTAAGGTTATCCTCTAGCGTCATTGACTCTGTTTTGTCATCGAATACTGCTCGAGACAGTACAGGGCACGATTCTGACATACCAAACCCCGACATAAACTCTATGCCACATTCTATAGCTGCCTTTGCCAAGCCTTCGTTAAGCTTTGAGCCACCTAGTAACAGTTTAAGATCTTCAAATTTGCGACCGCGTTCTGCCATTTCTTTGAGAAGCATCTGCAATATTGCTGGGACACCATGTGATAGCGTGACTTTGTGCTGCTCGATCAAGTCGACCAATTTTGGTGCCAGATATCTCCCGGGATATACTTGCTTGAGTCCTATCATGGTTGCACCATAAGGCCAGCACCACGCATGTACATGAAACAAAGGCGTCATCGGCATATAGACATCGTTGTAGCGCGCGCCTTGACCTTCGGCATTGAGCGCTGATGCTAAGGTACTTGCCATCGTCTGTAGTACGATCTGGCGATGGGTAAAGAAAACCCCTTTTGGATCACCTGTCGTACCACTGGTGTAGAACGTAGTAGCAATGGTGTTTTCATCAAAATCTAGGAAGTCAAACTCGTCACTAGCAGCTGCTAATAGCGCCTCATATTCGCCATCGACATAGTCAGGCAGCTCAGCTTTCTCACCACCTACTTTGTCATCCTCTGCATCATCAGCCCACATCACATGCTCGATAGAAGGCGCATCGTCACGATAGTCTTTAATCATCGGCGCAAATTCAGCATTCAACAATAAGGCTTTTGGCGCAGCATGGTTGACGGTATATAGCACTTTTTCTTCAGACAGACGCACATTAACGGTTTGCAAAATCATGCCCGACATTGGTACTGCAAAGTATGCTTCAAGGTAACGATGACTGTCCCAATCCATGACCGCGACCACATCACCTGCCTGCAAGCCCATATTTTTTAATACATTAGCCAAGCGATTAATACGTTTAAAAAACTCAGCATAGGTATAAGTGACTTTGTCGGCATAGCTAATGGTTTGGTTGGTGGAAGCAATCTTGGCGCGGTTTAGTAGCTGTTTGATAATTAACGGAAACCCATACGCTTCTTCGGCTTGATGGTAGTTATCGTGTTCGTTGAGTATGGTTGTCATGGTATCTTCCTTGATAATAAATTGTCCTTGATATAGTCAATCCTCTGTAAAAGAGTGACAGCGTTAACCTCACTTGAAGTATCACAGTTACATCTGCGCTCGGTTGCCTTGCATCTCTTCTAAATTGAATCAACTATAATCAGTAATGGGGCGAGCTTGCTTTTGAGTCTCAAACGCGTTCTATCACCATGGCAAGCCCTTGCCCAATACCAATACATAAGCTAACCACGGCATATTTGCCACCTGTGCGCTGTAGCTCTCGAGCGGTACTCAAGGCAATTCTGGCACCTGATGCGCCAAGCGGATGGCCGACAGCGATGGCGCCACCATTGGGATTGACACGCTTATCATCAAAATCAATATCCAACCCTTTTAGGCAGCCAAGCACTTGAGAAGCAAAAGCTTCATTGATCTCAATGACAGACATGTCCTCGAGGGTCAGATTCGCACGCTTTAGTGCTAGCTTAATTGCTTCAACAGGACCTACGCCCATGATGTTGGGTTCAACACCCATTGCACCTGATGATAGGATCTTGGCAATCGGTTTAAAACCTAGCTTTTTCTCTGCTTGCTTTGAACCAATGATAAGCGCGGCAGCACCATCATTGATGCCAGACGCATTACCTGCGGTGACGACTCCATCTTTGTTTAAAGGCTTGAGCTTTTGTAGTGCTTCAATGTTGGAGCTGGCACGAGGATGCTCATCTTCCGTGACTGTTTTTGTGGGCAATTTCTTACCTTGGGGTACGGTAATAGGGGTTATTTCATCGTCAAAAAACCCTGCTTGCTTGGCAGCTTGGTACTTGGCTTGCGATGCGGCTGCAAACTTATCGGCTTCCTCTCGCGTAATACCATACTTCTGCGCGACATTATCGCCCGTCTGCGGCATGGTATCACTGCCGAACTGCTCAATAATCTTCGGGTTGGGGAAACGGCTACCGATAGTCGTATCAAATACTTTGAAGTCACGGCTAAAAGGCTGTTCTGTCTTGGCAAATACAAACGGTGCACGCGTCATCGACTCCACACCACCTGCTAAAATAATATCCCCTTCGTTGCACGTAATACTGCGAGCAGCATCGACAACAGTAGACAGACCTGATGCACATAGACGGTTGACTGTCTGACCTGGGGTAGTGACATCCAACCCTGCTAACAGAGCCGCGTTACGCGCGATATTGCGAGAGTCCTCGCCTGCTTGGTTAGCGCTGCCTAGCAACACTTCATCAAAGATATCAGCAGATAGTTGGTGCTTTTCGACCAACGCTTTCATCACGGTAGCAACCAAATCATCAGCACGTACGGTTGCTAATGCGCCAACATATCGACCAAAAGGACTTCTTAATCCATCATAAATATAGGCATCTAACATAACGTTTCCTTGTCGTATTTTTAACTCTGAATAATGGTTTTATGGTTTAACAACCATATTTTGTCGTTCAAATTAGTAAGTGATTTGCTGAGTAAACAATGACACATCAAGCTTGGCACGGCGCTGCAGCCAAGGGCTTGGACGGTAACGTGGGTCACCTGTCAGCCCGTAGATACGCTCTAAAATAAGCAATACACGCGAGGCGCCAAGATGATCGCCCCAAGAGATAGGACCATATGGATAACCTAGCCCAAGCTTGACAGCATTATCGATGTCCTCAGGTGAAGCAATCCCTTGCATAGCAATGTCACAACCAAGGTTAATTACCATAGCGATCACACGCTGTGCCACAAAGCCAATGCTTTCGGCAATCAGCGTGGCACCGACCATAGGCTGTGTGGTTGCCTCACTGGCAGCCAAGCCCTTACTGAATAATGCATAAGCTTGTGCGATAAATGTTTCCTGCGTGACGAGACTTGGCATCAAAGTACGATGCTTTGCTAGTCCAGTGAGCATATCAATGGCAACGGCTTGCTTAGGATTAACTTGATAACGAATGGCAGCATTAGTCGTATCTTCGCCATAGGGTGCTAGTAAAACCAAACTATCAGGGTTTGGCTTGTCGTTGTCATCAATAGTGATACCCTGAGACTTTAGGTAATCGACCAGCTGAGTTTTGTCTTCTGCCAGATCAGCGCCAACCCAAACTGATGTGATGACGGCATCAGATATGAGTGCTTCGGACGACTGATCTTGTGCAGTAGCTGCTGACAACTTCTGACCGTTTTCATAGTGATAAAACCCTTCACCAACCTTACGACCAAGCTTTTTACCTACTAGCATTTGACGGGTCAATGGATGTGGACGATAGCGCGCTTCGTGATAGAACTGATTGTAAATCGACTCCATCACGGGGTGCGATACATCGATACCAGTGAGGTCTAACAGCTCAAACGGCCCCATGCGAAATCCTGCGCCTTCACGCAAAATTTGATCAATATTCTCAAACGTTGTTACCCCTTCACCCAATATTTTTAACGCTTCTGTACCGTACGCTCTACCGCCATGATTGACGATAAAACCCGGTGTGTCTTTTGCTACCACACCTAGATGACCCATACGTTTGGCCAAATCGGAGAGAACGTCAACCACTGATTGTTGAGTAGACAGGCCTGGAATGACCTCTACAATTTTCATTAGAGGGACTGGATTAAAGAAGTGAAATCCTGCCACTCGTTCTGGGTGATCACAGTCAGCAGCAATTGCGGTCACTGATAAGGAAGAGGTATTGGTCGCCAAAATAGTATTGGCAGTGACCACACCTTCTAACTGGGCAAAAAGCTGTTTTTTAATGTCTAGATTTTCGATAATGGCTTCAACCACTATCTCAGCAGTCGCAATTTGGCTAAGCTCCTGTAGTACCGTCAAATTACTTAAAGTATCCTGTAGCTGCTCATCGGTAAACTTACCTTTAGCAGTGAGTTTTTCTAGGGTACTTTGCAAGGATTGTCGTCCTTGTTCAGCAGCGCCTGATTTGGCGTCATATAAAAGTACTTGGATACCAGCTTGAGCAGCAATTTGAGCAATACCCATGCCCATAATACCAGTGCCGATAATGGCGATTGTGTTCACAGTCATAATAACTCTCTACATAGTTTGCTATGAAATTTCGGTTCAAAGGTGATAACTTGCTTCAAAAGCGATCACAATGTGGCTCTGAATTCACGTGCTTATGAATTAACGCGGCTAGGGATTAATGCCCTTTGTACTCCGCAGGACGCTTTTCTAAGAAGGCTTTAGCGCCTTCTTTTTGGTCGTGAGTATTGAACAAAATCTGGAAAGCCTTACGCTCTAAAGCCAATGCACCTTCTAAGGGCATATCAACACCTAGATTTGCCACTTCTTTGATTTGCGCTAAGGCAATGGGAGAGTAATGTGATAGCTGCTCAGCAATCTCAATGGCACGTGTGATAGTAGCCTCATCTTCAACGACTTCAGATACCAGCCCCATTGTGTCCGCCTCATCAGCGCTGATCATATCGCCCGTTAGTACCATTTTCATGGCCTTATGTTTGCCAATCGCGCGAAACAAACGCTGCGTTCCGCCAGCACCTGGCATGAGTCCTATCTTGATTTCGGGTTGACCAAATTTGGCAGACTTGCCTGCGATGATGATGTCAGCATGCATGGCCAACTCACAGCCACCGCCCAGAGCGTAACCATTGACGGCAGCAATAATAGGCTTTCGGCAGTTAGTGATGGCATTCCAATAGCGTTCACTATGACGCAAGTACATATCCACTGTGCTAGTAGTCAAAAAATCGTTGATATCCGCACCAGCGGCAAACACCTTGTCACCACCAGTAAGGACGATCGCTTTGGTTTGTGAGTCATCATTTAATTGAATGAACAGGTCTGCCATTTGTTGGCGTAGCTCACTGTTTAGTGCATTGCGCACTTTGGGGCGATTAAGTCTAACGACACTCACGCCCTCTCCTTTTTTCTCACAAATAATGAGCGGCTCTTCCATGATCGACTCCTTAAACATCATTTTTGTATAAAGTACAAACACTCTAGCAAAGCATTTATTTTAAATATTAAATATCGCTATGCGGTATTTAATATCAATATATACTGTTTATTTTGGTTTGTGAAGTAGAAAAAATAGATAATTTAGAATAAAATCGGGATAAAAGGTTGTATTAAATTATATAAATACCGCAATGCGGTTTTTTAAACCAAAACTATTGTAATTTAATAATTCATCGATTATGCTGTTTATCCAAGGACGTCACATTATTTAGCACAGTCACAGAGCCGATATTGATATTAGGCATCAATCAAACAAGGAAGATTCATATGATTAGAGATAAAGAGACCCTCGACCACATCACCCAAACCATTCGTAACTTCGTCAACGATCAACTTGTCCCTATGGAACATTGGGTTGCCGAAAATGACCGCCTTCCAGAAGAGATCATTGAGCAAATGCGAGAATTAGGGCTTTTTGGACTGACCATACCCGAAGAGTACGGTGGACTTGGTGTCACTATGGAAGAAGAAGTTACGCTGGCATTTGAGTTAGGACGTACCTCCCCTGCGTTTCGCTCATTAATAGGGACAAATAATGGTATTGGCTCATCTGGCCTAGTGATTGATGGCACTGAAGCACAAAAGCAGAAGTATCTACCTCGGTTGGCCAGTGGTGAAATCATCGGTTCATTCTGTTTGACCGAGCCGGAGTCAGGATCAGATGCCGCCTCATTGAAAACGACCGCTATTAAGGATGGTGATACTTATATCATCAATGGTACCAAGCGCTATATCACCAATGCCCCGCAGGCTGGCGTATTCACTGTCATGGCACGTACTGATCCACAAAACAAGCGCTCTGGCGGTATTTCAGCATTTATTGTGGAGAGTGACACGCCTGGTATTACTTTGGGCAAAATTGACAAAAAAATGGGCCAAAAAGGCGCGCATACTTGTGATGTGATCTTTGATAATTGCGTCGTACCAGCGGATGCACTCATCGGCGGTGTTGAGGGTGTTGGCTTTAAAACGGCTATGAAAGTTCTTGATAAAGGGCGCTTGCATATTGCAGCAGCCAGTACTGGAGCTGCTACTCGCATGCTGAATGATGCACTCAACTATGCCGTCGAACGTAAGCAATTCGGTCAACCGATTGCTAGCTTTCAGCTTATCCAAGGCATGCTTGCTGATTCAAAAGCAGAAATCTATGCCGCCAAATCCATGGTGCTAGACGCTGCACGTCTGCGTGACGAAGGCAAAGACGTCGTTACCGAATCCTCATGCGCCAAAATGTTTGCCACTGAGATGTGTGGCCGTGTTGCTGATAGAGCGGTACAAATTCATGGCGGTGCCGGTTATATCGCAGACTACGGTATTGAACGTTTTTATCGTGATGTACGTCTATATCGTTTGTATGAAGGTACCACACAAATTCAGCAAGTCATCATTGCCCGCAATATGATTAAAGAAGCCAGCGAATAATCCCTACCACTTTTTCAATCACCAAAATGCACGGCGGTATTTGCTAGGATGCTGATACCGTTCCTCTCTATTTTTACCACTACGCATTAAATTAGTTTTTCATTCTCACAACGTTAAGGATATAAATTGTGAAAAGTGTCGCTATAACTGCAGATCCAAGTATGAGCTCCACCCAAAAACAACCTTGGAAACTGGCCTTCGTTTTTTGTTTTTTAGTTTTACTATGTGATGGGGCTGATATCGGTATTCTTGCCTTTACCTTATCCAGCCTAAAACTAGAGTTTGCACTGACCAATGTACAAGCTGGCGCTCTAGGCAGTTGGTCGTTATTTGGGATGGCAATCGGTGGGTTTTTTGGTGGTTGGGCTTGCGATCGCTTTG
Source organism: Psychrobacter sp. P11G3 (assembly GCF_001435845.1). Lineage (NCBI taxonomy): Bacteria > Pseudomonadati > Pseudomonadota > Gammaproteobacteria > Moraxellales > Moraxellaceae > Psychrobacter > Psychrobacter sp. P11G3. The sequence goes on along the minus strand of NZ_CM003596.1, from coordinate 1,561,288 downwards.
GCCGAGTACGTGTCATCGTCCTTGCGACTGGCATGTTCTCTATATTGTCTGGTTTTAGTGGATTGGTGCAGAGCTATGAGCAGTTTGTCACGCTGCGGGTTATTGCCTGCTTGGGGCTTGGTAGTCTTTATATCGCTACCAATACGCTTATGTCAGAGATGGTACCTACCAAGCATCGAACCACCGTCCTTGCTGCATTAATGACTGGTTTTACTTTAGGCTCATTGGTTATCACCAGTGTATCCGCTTGGATCATCCCTAGCTATGGTTGGCGTACACTATATCTACTGACGTTTTTGCCGATACTTTTGGCAGTATCAATGTACTTTTTAGTCCCTGAACCCCAGTCTTGGAAAGACGCTCGAGCACTAAAACTGAGCGGCGCACTAGATACTCTCAAAAAAGCAGAGAACCCATACAAAGCGATAATGGAAAATCCGAAACACCGTATCATGTTTATCCTATGGTCAATGAGCTCAGGACTTTTGTTATTCGGCTATTTTGGTGTCAGCAACTGGCTACCTTCTTATCTAGAAACTGAATTGGGTATCAAGTTCAAAGAAATGGCACTGTATATGGCGGGAACGTACCTGACTATGATGTTTGCCAAAGTCGTGGCTGGATTCATGGCTGATAAAATTGGGCGTAAGATAGTATTTGCCTTTGGTACGATGGGCACCGCATTGTTTATTCCTATTCTAGTATATATGCATACTCCAGAAAATATCGGTTGGTTAATGATCACCTTTGGTTTCTTATATGGTATCCCCTATGCCATTAATGCCACCTATCTAACCGAAAGTTTCCCTACTGCTATCCGAGGTACTGCTATCGGTGGTGCATTTAACATTGGACGGCTTGGCTCTGTGATTGCTCCTGTTGCCATTGGTTATATGGCCATGCATAACTCTATCGGCGCAGGTTTATTACTTATGGCAGGTGCATATTTCTTATGTGGTCTTATCCCTACTTTGTTCATTAAAGAAAAGCAGTACGATCCACAAGAAGCCTAACCATACCTCTTGTAACGGCTATTACTACCGTTCATACCGCATAGCGAAACAATAGTTTCTCGTTATGCTATGCTGAGAATGAGAATGTGAAAGTAAATTGATATAATATAATCAAAGAGACAGTGGGTAACTGTGGGCTGATATTAGCTCACAGAATGCTATGAATAATAAAGTTTTGTGATTTTATAACGCTTGTATGAATTTGATTGGGGATAATAGACGACATATGACTAATGATACCCTTGCCGATGAAGACACTAACAATGAGATGCATATTGAATTGTTAGAACCCATTGCAGAGATGAGAGATAAAAACGACAGACAGTTTGTCACAGCATTGGCTCGAGGATTAGAGCTGCTGCGTTGTTTTACCCCGCAGCGGCCTTATCTAGGCAACCAAGACCTAAGTCAGCTAACAGGACTTCCTAAAGGAACCATCACTCGTCTGACCTATACATTGGTCAAATTGGGATATTTAAAGCAATCGACCAATAGTAGTAAGTACCAGCTCTCGACAGGGGTACTAAGTTTTGGTTATACCATGATGACCAATATCTCTATCAATAACCTTGCGACTCCTTATATGGAAGAGCTAGCAGATTATGCCAATAGCGCTGTTGCCATGGCTACTCGTGATCGACTAATGATGGTCTATCTCAACGTTGTGCAAGGCCAAGGGACGACGACTATGCAACGCAATGTCGGCTCTTATTTGCCTATTCATCTAAGTTCGATGGGGAGAGCTTGCTTGGCGAGTATGCCATCTGCTGAGCAAGAGTTTATTCTTAATGCGATTCGTAGTAAGTATAAAGATGATTGGCTAAAGATTAGACGAGGATTAGATAAAGCCTTTCAAGACTATGAAGACTATGGTTATTGTTTTTCAATTAGTGAATGGCAAAAGGATGTCAATGCGGTAGCCATTGCGCTGATGCACCCGACAGAAGGCTTGCTCACTTTTAACTGCGGCGCACCAAGCTTTATCCTTAGTCGTACCAAACTAGAAGAAGACATTGCCCCTCGCCTACTACATATGAAAAATATGATTGAGAGTAATTTGTATATTAGCTAGCATCACTCAAATGTGCCCTATAAGAATAAAGATTCATCTCCACCAACTATTCAAGCGGTAATCATATAAGTCATTTATATCGCTTTTGCATTTTATGTTACGTGTCTTTTTATTTTCAGTGCCTTTAGACGTGTTTGTTGAGGATTCACCATGAGCCAGCTTTTTTCGCCTTTGAAACTTGGGCAACTCACATTAGATAACCGTATTATCATCGCACCCATGTGCCAATACTCTGCCAACGATGGCGCGGCAAGTGATTGGCATACGATCCATTTGGGCCAAATGAGTTTGAGCGGCGCAGGACTACTTATTTTAGAAGCGACTGCGGTCAATCCACAAGGGCGTATCAGCTATGCTGATTTGGGATTATGGGATGACAGGACGCAAGCGGCACTGGATAAAACGCTAACAGCAATCAGGCAGTACAGTCCTATGCCAATAGGCGTACAACTTGCCCATGCTGGGCGTAAAGCATCAACTGAAAAACCATGGGACGGCGGCGGTTCGATTGCCCCTGATGAGGTAAATGGCTGGCAAACGATCGCACCATCGGCGCTTGCCTATGACGAAAACTCTACTGTACCCACAGCAATGGATCAAAATGACATTGATGCGCTAGTAAGTGATTTTGTGAATGCGGCAAAACGCGCTGATGCTCTGGGCCTTGATTTAATTGAACTTCATGGGGCACACGGTTATCTATTGCATCAGTTTTTGTCGCCACTTTCTAATAACCGTGAAGATCAGTACGGCGGTAACCTTGAGAATAGAATGCGCTTGTTACTTGAGGTGTTTACAGCGGTTCGAGCTGAGTTTTCAAACAAAAAGCCCGTAGGTGTGCGTGTGTCTGCAACCGATTGGGTTGAAGGCGGCTGGGACCTCAACCAAACGATTGAGCTGGCTAAAGCTTTGGAGGCGTTAGGCTGTGATTATATCCATGTGAGCACCGCAGGACTTAGCCCAGACCAGCAGATCCCTGTAGAGCCTAACTTCCAAGTGCCTTTTGCAACCGCCATAAAAGAAGCCGTCAATATACCCGTCGTCGCAGTGGGCTTAATCACCGAAGCCGAGCAAGCGCAAAGCATCATTGCGGAGCAGCAAGCGGATGCGGTTGCATTGGCACGCGGCATCCTGTATGACCCGCACTGGCCTTGGCATGCGGCGGCCGAGCTTGGTGCAACCGTCAAAGCACCTAAACAATATCTACGCTCAAGCCCACATGGTAAGCCGTCTCCGATAGAGTAAATGTAATTGAATCAAAAAAAATAGACTGAAGCCATTACTTGCTTCAATCTACGCATTAACTCGAGTCTAAGTAATTATAGTGTAAAAAATTTAGATGAAGTTTAGTTTATTTAACTTGCCAATGGAAATAATATCAATGCTCGCATAAAAAGTTAGTAATAGTCTGCTAAAATCTGAAGCAAAGTATAACTTAGTAAGCAGCTAGCAGTCCTGATTGAATATCTTTTTACACTTCACCTGTTATTTCTTCTATTTTATCTTCTATTTTATCAAAAGGGAGGTTTTCATAAACTGAAAAATCAAAATCATTATTCATTTTAGCTTTCGCTGCTTGGAGAATTTTTAATGACTCATTTTCATTTCTATTTCTCCAGTAGCACTGATTGTTCTTGTTAGTTCCTTCGAGCAATACCTTAAAATCTTCAACTTCAAATTTATCCAGATTGGGATTAATAAAACGTTTAAAGTACATATCTGCTCTTTCAAAGTCATAGCTGCTGATAAAGCAAGCTATACCAAACCTTCTATACTCATCCTCTAGTGAGAACTCTTCTGCGACACTTTTCAATTTTGATAAATGTTCTTTATTTATGTACTTCCCTTTTCCTCCATACTTTTGGTACAGATTACTTAAAATCCATTCAGTTAATTTTATTAAATGCTTACTTGGTGACTCAGACATAAAAAACGCGATTCCAAAATAAGAAAAGTTATCTAACAATACTCGTTTAATAAGTTCTTGAGCGGAAACATCTAAAGCCAAATAAACTTCTCTTTCCAGAAATATAAAATCGACTAGATGCTTTATAGTTTCAGATTCATTGGATATACTCGAATAGTATTTAACTTCATGGTTAATAGCTTGTATTACTGAAGTTCTTTCTTTTTGAAATATAAGTTTTAATGCCCTTATATTTACATCTCTATTTTCTTTCGATTTTTCTTCTTCAGACTTAAAACCAAATTTCCATAGCCCGCGGAATATTTTTATTTTTATTTCAGACGTTAGAGAATTTAAGTACTTTGCATCCAAATAATTAAATAGCGATTTATCATCAGGGAAAATATCTTTAATTTTTTCAAGATCAGATAAAATAGTAGATAGGATTTTTTGTGTCAAGAATGGAGGCTTACAAAGTATAACTTCAATACTATTTCTAATATCACTTCTCACCATCTCTTCTGTTGGTTCAAAAAGTGTATCCTCACTACTAATAACTGGATGAGCCGATAAGTGTCGATTCTCTTGAATCATCATAACTTTATGATTTGATGCTGTATCTAGCAATTGAGTTCTTTCGAATACCAACTTAATTAGTTCCTTTTCCCATTTTGGAGAATAAGGATCTGCCTTCTGTAAACTTTCAATTTCTATAAGTATTTTCTTTGCAGCTTCATCAGCATATAAGTCTCTTAATTCTTGTAGCTTAAATATAATATCACAAACTATAACAGACCAAAGCATGACAGTAGCAGAGCGATAACATCCTGTAGCGTATGATTTATATACTTCATCAAAATACTTCCTTGTTCTCCTATCATATATTTTACTTTTTTGATTTTCTAATGAGAATATTTTAATGTCCATTTAATTTCCTAGAGATAAAGATATAATAAATTCCATACGGTGTTAGCCTACGCTTTTTTCAGATGATCTTAGTTCAGCATCAAGACCATAATTATTTTGTCTAACAACTCAGTAACAGAGGCTAATATGAATAAACATACTATACTTTATAATTACCTTGATATATATAAAGAATTCAATACCCCACCTATATCAAACCACAATCTCCGTAACAATTTCAGTTTTCACCGAGTTGGAGATAAAGCATTGCTCATGCGCCTGATGATGCATTTTTTCAAGCTGTTCCGTTATCAGCTGTTTATCACCCGAATATGTAACCTGCGGTTTTAATATCACTTTAGTCATTGATATTTTACCATCGCTGTCTTTTTCCATAGTGCCTACCGCATTGTCTATGTATGAATCAATCACATATTTTCTTTTGGCGGCAATAGATAAAAAGAAAAGCATGTGGCAGCCTGAAAGAGAGGCCAAAAAAGCCTCTTCAGGATCTACATTTTCCTCAACAGGATAAGGCAAGGTCCCCACATGAGGAGAAGATGAAGCTTGCACGACAACACCGCCATTAAATATCCATTCGTGCCCTCAGCTATATTTATTATCAATATAGCTTTCTTGACTGTCTCGAACTCAGTTGATTTTGGCAAAATACTCTGACATCTGAACTTCCTGCTAAAAGTAGCCTAAAATTTTAGTGTTTATGCGACACTATGATAGACATTCCCGATCCATTAAATGACCCACAATGGAAAGGCTCATTAGAAGCGGGTACTAAAAAGTACCTAAACGATGTCGCAGCATTAGGTCTAGACCCTCAAGCTGTCTATGAAAAAGCCAAAGAAGCGAGTGCGGCTTGTAAGGTTTAAACGACATTACTCATTTACTAATCATTTAGGAGAGTAAATCGTGAAAGCCGCTATGAAATGGGGAGTGCTGTTTGCTTTAGCCAATGATCTTGATGAATATTGAGTTGATAATAGTCTGGTTTATTGAAAAATAATTAAACTTTTTTAAACAATAATGCATCTAATATACCTACATAAAAAGGGGCGACCTATCTTAAGTCGCCCCTTTTTATATCTCATCACTTCTATTCGCTTAAAACCTTTCAAATCCACGTAAAAATTACCATGCCTCTCATTTTATAGCTATGACTTCAGATAAAGTTGAGTAAGTATCGTCTCTAGAGTGTTGCTAGCCTGCCGACCCTTAGCAAAAAGCTCCTAAGATTGTATTAATGGTTCAGTATCTGCTAGAGAAAGTCACCTTTCTTTAACTTTCATAAAAGTACGTAACGCTATAACTCGCTATTATCTACTTATTCAATAAAGCGACGTTCAACTCAGATACCTTTAACCATTCAATAAACACGCTTACTTATAATCAGCCTAAAGGACCTTACTATGAAAAACTTCAACATGAAAAAAATCGCTATTAGCTCACTATTGGCCGTATCTACTTGCTTTGCTATGATCGGTCCAGCGAATGCGGCCCAACAAGTTGTCGTAGTCAAAGACAAACATCAGACAAAACAAGCAGTCGTCGTGAAGGCAAAGCCCAAAGCGAAACAAGTGGTCGTGGTTAAAGCAAAGCCTAAGGCCAAGCAAGTGGTCGTAGCGAAAGCAAAACCTAAAGCCAAAAAAGTAATCGTTGTTAAAGACAAACATCCAGCACAAAAAGTGGTCGTTGTGAAATCAAGATAGACCAAGCAAGACCGATACCCTATACAGCTTATATAGAACCCGCTATATTAAGCAGGGAACACCACTACCTCATCGCCTTCCTGCCATGGCTGAAACTTAGTCATGGCTTGTACAAATAATGGATGCGCCAACCAGTGTTGCAGCCATAGTTGCAGCTTCGGGTACGGCAACTTATAAAAGACATCACGATCTACATGAGCGAACTGACGGACGAACGGCATAATACCGATATCAGCAATCGTTACGCTATTGCCTAGTAGATACGTATTCTTAGTCAATAACGCTTCTAAATCCTGCAGAAAAATTTCACCCTGTTGCCGATATTCTATTTGAGTCATCTCAGGGTGACGATCGGCATATTTGTAGCGATCGAGCCACTGCTTAAACTCATTGTCGTTCTGTGCTATCAGTGCATTAGCCTCAGATAAAACCTTTTCATCTAGCAGTCCTTGAGGATCGTTTTGCTCAAGCGCCCACATCATAATCTCTGCACTCTCTTCAATGACTGATCCATCTGAAAGCTGTAACACAGGAACCGTGCCTTTTGGACTAATCGCTAGCATCTGCTCTGGCTTATTCTTTAGCGTGATTTCTCGTAGCTCTACTGATAACTCGGCGAATATTAGTCCGAGACGAGCGCGCATGGCATAGGGACAGCGACGAAAAGAATACAAGCGAGGCAATGAGGTATTCATAGATTCTTCCATAGTTGAATAGAGATTAAGCAATAGGTACAAAGCAAAATTAGCAGACGCAAACCTACTGACATCGATAGTTATTAAGACGCTGTTTAATAGGTGCCAGACTTATAACTGGCCATAGTTTCTACTAATGACTTTGGCAGATAAGCATCTTTCAGGTGCGCGTGCGGATAATGCTGCTCAATCCACGAATGATAGTTGTAGACAGTTAGCGTACCACAATATAGCAAATATAGAACTTGCACGCCGATGCTACGTGATAACCCCATCACGCAATGGAAATTGATAAGCGTGATGAGGCTATCTTTTACCTGATTATTTTCTACCTGACTACCCTCTACCCAACTCTCATTATTAGCGGTTATCGCTTGTGTCTCTGCCGATTGTATCAACGCATCAATTTGTTTAAATAAATCAATATAATCTTTGAGCAATACATCACTTAATGGCCGCAAGTCTAGTAGAGGTAGATATAAATAATGGACAGGCGTACTCGTCATATTTTTAGCAGCTGCTTCAAGATGATAAACGTGGCTAGATATCTCAGAGGCTAAATCAATGACGATAATCTGATGGTGAACCGAGGGCGGCAGATTTTCTAATGAGCGCGACCGCTCTAGTAAATCACAGCCAAACAACCAATACGTTAAGTGATTATTTATATCCGTCTGCATCAATCGAGCTGAAGCAACCACTTTGACCATGTCATTGATAGAATATGGTGTGAGTGGATGTCTTTGGTTTCTAGAGCAAACTTTAAAATACCACTGTCCCAAACATGACATACCGTTATAAATGATAATGATCGGCGCAAACTTCATCCAAGTATATAAGGTGAGTCGTCCACTATTGGACTTTTGAAACCAACGTGCATCCCGCATTGGTTTGGCCTGTTGATAGGCGTAAGCTAACATTGTAAAGCTGATCAACCAATATGAAGCAGTAATAATGGCCAAATCTTCTACAACTTCAGACGCTATCATACTCATATTAGCAAAGTAAAACCCTACAATCGCTATTAACAAAAACCCGATACTACCCACTGCCAGATACTTGATTACCAGTGCATTACGGATTCGATTCGACAGCATAAGCACCAAAATGGCCAACACTGCCCCGCCTAGCATGTCTATCGAATGATGTTGATATGTCAACACCGTGGAAAGAGCAATCAATGTACATATGCCAGTAAGCAATAACCGATAAGCCCCTGAAACCCATGATTTTCTAGACCCTGCAATATCCCATAATGACACGCCAAGCAATATGGCATAACTGACATGCAATGAGGGTAACTGATTAAAAGGCTTGTCCACCAACTGTAAAAACTGATAGCCGAACTGCGTCCAATCATTAGGTGTCAATCGACTGAATGAAAAACGAGCAGGATAAAAATAGAAGATCAAACAGGCAAAGATGGTCGCTAAGATTAGGCGATAACTCAATAAAGATAATTGCGTGGATGTCCGTACTAAAAAAAAGCTGACAACAAATAAAATCAACGACCAGCTATAAGGAACAATCATAGCTGGAATAAAAGGAATTATGCTGTCAAATGGCGTGGCGAGATTATGAATTGTCGATGGGTAGAGTTTATATAATGAAACACTATACAAAGTCGTCAGGTTATAGAACAGATAAAATATGGATAATGCAAGAGCCAAATGTCTAAAACGTGTTGATTTCGATGGCGTACGATTCGTAGACAAAAGATGCGTAGACACAGTGTTCAATTAAATAGCCTTGAAATATGCTGACCTGTTTATATTGTTTGGGAAAAGCTCTGAGCGTGATGTCTAGATTGACACCACGCGCCATGCTCCTACTGTTTCTTCTTAAAAAACCACCTTGCACCTATCAGCAATGCTATTACAGCACCAATACCCAATACATAGATAGAACCAAACAAGCTCTTGTCTGCTGCAGCCAATGTCGGCGTGCTTGCTAATTTTATTTTATCATCACCTAAAACACTATCTAGTGCTAGATCATCAGCAGATTCATGCGAATGATTATCTACGTCATGGCCGTCTTCGTCATGATGATGTACCACCTCTTGACCACTTCCATCATGAGTATGCGGTTGAGCAGCATCAGCTGTCATAGGCAATGCATCGCTGTTATTTTGTTGCCACTGACCATCAACCAACTTTAGACTTAAATGATGCTCATTGCTATCACTAAGCGTATATTGCGTCTTTGGAAATTGGTCAGACAGCAATACGACCGTCATTCGGTTGCCATGCAAGTCTTTAAAGAACGTATTGGTCAAACCAATAGATTCGACCGTATCGCCAATACCCTGCGCCTCGGCAGAGAACTGTGTGCCGTGGCCCAGATGTACACTGGGGTTCACTACTTTAACGGGCTGGTCATTGATAGATAAAGTCAATGACTTAACAAAGTGCTCATTGGCTAACTGCTGAAACTCCTCCGCCGTTTTATACGCGTCGGTCGAGTACGTTTCGTTAATTTGCGCCTCTACTCCAGTCAAAGCACCATCTAGACGCACCAAATATTTGCCATCAGCCGCTTTCGACAGTATAAAAGTCGAGGTATTGGGGTTGTGGGCAGTCGCATTGACGCTCACGATACTCAGTCCAAATGCAGCTAAGCACGCAACCGTCGTTGATGACAAACTAGTCTTCAGCATACACACCACGCAGTCCGTTGATGAAGTTGTTATTGCCTGCTTTGTCCACATGATAGTGATACCCTCTCACATCATCATAATGTCCACGTGCTTCATCCAGATCGGTATATTCATTACCCTCTGTATCAGTATTAGCGTATATGCCATAACCATCAAGTGCATAACCTATCATTGGTGCATGACCGTCGTCTTGTTCAATCTTAGTCGTTAGTCCAGTGGCAGCATGATAATGGTAGCCGGCGTGAGGATTAATATGACCGCCTGCATCATCGAACGGCGCAAGCGTATAAGCGCCTAAGATATTACTGACAGGTGCTGGCGCATCAAAACGTACACCATTAAAGGCAATACCGCGTACCGATGGACCTCTCGATTGAGGGCCTGGGCCACCGAACTCAGTGATACTTGCTGAGGCTTTTGGCGTCACTGGTATATAGAAAGTATCGGTCAAATCTGCGGCGTACTCTGGCAGGCACTCCACACAATAGTTACGATACTCTGCACCGACGTTGGGGTTGGCCGCAGCGACACAGTCCTCAAGCGTTGATGTTTTTATAATTTTCCCAGTGGTTTTGTTATACATATTCCAGTTGCTGTCGCCATAGAACTCTGCTAAGTTTTTAACGAACTCGCCATCAACATCATGGACTTCGCCGCCTTCTAGCCAAATCCCACCTTTTGAGGCATCATCTGTAATATTGCTCGGACACCACGGCCCCATACCAACGTCACTTGGCTTATTTTCGGTAACGATTTTATAGCATTCACCAGTGCTGCCATCTGACAATGAGCATGACACCTTACTAATAGGCTCAACCAAGCCATCACTCAAAAAATAAGACGGTTGTACCGATGGCATCACATTGTCTGCATTTTTGCTAGATACACTGGTAGACGTACTTTCACTAGTGTTCGACACGTCACTACTACAAGCGAAAAGCCCGCCTGATGCGAGTGTCAGCGCTAAGCAGCTTAAGCTAAATTTAGCAGTAGAAAGTTGCATAAATAGTATCCCCTTTATATAAATAGTTGATTAATTCCGTATAGAAATAATATAAATTGATTGTTAATAATTAGTAAGTTTTAATGAGTCTGATAAAGAATAGAGACGACTAGAATTTTACCCAACCTACAAGCACCACAAATCATTATTGTCGCTTGTAGGTTTTATAAAACGAGACCTACATAAAAAAGCTTAACCGGTCTGAAAGGGTTAACGAGATCAATCTTAGTTGGGTAAGGCCGCTTTTAAAGCTGCTTCGGTCACACCAAGATCTTTGGCAGCCGCAGCAGTATCGAGCTCTCTTCCACCATTTTTCATAATCGCGCTTAACAACTCAGTTTCTGAAACACCAAGTGTTGTAGCTGCTGTATCAAAACCTGGGGGCAAACCTTGGCCTGGACCACCTGCTCCCGGACCTCCACCTTGAGCGCCAATGCCTTGTTTGGCAGTGGTCGTGAAGTTATCCTTAGCGACTACACCGTTCAAGCAACTTGGCAAGTTTGGAAATTCTGTCGATGCGTGGTAGTGGTAACCACCTTTAGGGTTTTCAAGGGTTGCGCCAGTATGTCCGTTGCAGGCATCCAGATCAGTCGGTATCTTGCCATCACTGTCCACGCTACCGTAGATAGGATAACCGTCAAATGCATAGGCAAACAAGGCATCAGCCTTTTGCTCTAAGGCACAACTAGCATCGACATGTTCATGCTCAAACACTGAGTTGATGTCTGTTGATGTGGCATGCCAGTGGTACCAGCCACCCGGATCAATATGGCCACCGCAAGTGTCGAGCGCAGGCATGTGTCCGGTTTGTAGCACTGAAGGCGCGTCCGCAAAAATAGGCACGCCATCAAGAGCCAACCCAACTTTGGCTACAGTGCCTAGACTGGTTGCTTGGTCAGCTTTGACTGGTGATAATGGCAATAAAATGGTCATCTCGACCGATTCGTCAGCTGAGGCAGACAGGCAGGCATTATTTTCCGTTGGCTGGGTCGTACGCACATCAACGATATTGACCTTGCCGTCAGCGTCATAGAATTGATAACCCTGCGTCTCTAACATCGTCAAAAACTTTTCATCGATACGGTAGAGCCCCGATTCTTCGCCATCCCAGTTCCAGACACCACCTTTGTCATCTAGCGTCTCTGGGCAAAACCGACCAATTTTTAAGTTATCAGGTTGGTGCTTGACTACTATCTTTGCACACTTGGCAGCAGCGCCACTTTCTAATGTACAATCGACAGTTTCAGGGGCTTTTACAAGGGCATCTTGGCTGATGCGTGTCATATCAACACCACCATTAGCAGTGCTAGCAGTTTTTAGCGTTTGACTAGTATCGTTAGCAGCCTCTACCGAATATTGCTCAGCAAGTTGACTACAAGCGGTTAGTGTTAATGCCATACTGACCAGTATGCCATTGTAAAGTATCTTTGTTTTCATAAACCCCTCCATTATGAACAGTAAACATTAGGGCGTGCCTTCATTTTGAAAATGGAGCTAAAAACGGGATAAATGACAGCCAAACAAGGAAAGTAGTAAAGATAATATCGAGATATTAGCAAGCTACTTGATACAGTTTGACAAAGATTTAGCCATTTTTAGTCCATTTAACGCTTAGTGCTCAGAGTGAGGACACATCCTAATAGTTATTATAAATTATTAAAAAAACCTCAATCTTGCCATTGATATTCGACCATAGCACTTATGACACTTATGGCACTGGTACTTGTGAAATTGGTACTTATAATGCTGACAGCGACGATTTTTTAGTCGATTCGCAGGTAAAAATGATAATGTTTTTTATAACGAATACCACGTTACCGATTAAAACTTACCTAGCTCTAATACGGTTTCAGCAGTGACTGTATTGCCTTTATACGTTTGAACCGTGACGTAATACTCATGTCCACTACCACCAGAACAAGGTGGCATATAAGCCCCTTCCTTGTCCCAGCCAGCGCCGCGATGCTCTGCTATCATCTCAAAACCTTTTGGCATCTCATAAGTATGTCCAGCCACAACCGGTAATTGCACCTTATTGGCGCCTTTTGCCAAGGTGTAACTCATGATGCCATGCCCGCCATTATTCATCTTTTTTGAATCTCGGTCGCTATATACCAACACGACACTGTCTGACCCTGCTGGAATACCAGACACACTAAGCTTTGGCGTACCGGGTTTAACTCCATCAAATTTTTGACACTGTTGTCCTTCAGGAATGGTCTTACCATCCCATTTGCTGTCCACAAAATCAACATCAAGTGCGAAGGCATAAGAAGAGGTGGTTAATAACGTCAGTAAAGATAGGCGTTTGATAATACTTTTTGATCGAACAAATGATTGAATAGAGGTCGACATCGTAAATTTCCTGATAGCTGGTTAGACTGAATGGGTGAAAAATCTCTTATAAAAACACTAACATTAAGACTGTTTTAAAATTAATTGTGTAGAAGCTAATTCTTCTGAATTCGAGCTATTCTCACCTGGTGTAAAGCCACCAAACGCATTGCGTAACTCATGAGTAATCCTTGCAAGTTGCGTCGCATTTTCAGACCCTATCGCCTCATATATTTCTTGATCTAATTCGTGCCATACCTCATAAATCTGCGTTAATAAACCTTTACCATGCTCGGATAGCTTGAGGATATTGCTACGCAGTTCTTGCTCATCGACGCGTCTTTCTATTAGACCTGCTGCCAGTAAGCGTGCTGTCATCGTGCTCATGCTTGCAGCAGACAATCCAAACTCGTCAGCCAACTGCACTTGTGATGCTTGCCCCATTCTTCCGAGCGCATCTAATACTCGTGCTTGACGCGGCATGACCTCTAAAGGGGTCAGCTTAGTACGCAGGCGTTCTTCGATGAGATGACCACAATGCAAAAAAAAGTGAAACTGATAAGGTTGATTAGGCATATTAGATAGTATTTAGTTAGCATGTTAATTGTTAGTATACTAACTATACGATGCTATTGTGAAATAATTATATTGCAAAGAATGACGTTAATCTGCATAGCACCTTATACATATGCTTCATAAATAAAGTGTTATGTAGATTACATAAACTAAATCATAAGGAATTATAACGGCATCCAAAATTGTGGAATTTAAAGAAATGTAACGATATGGTCAGCTATCCGTAACTTTTACCAAATAACCCTCTGTATCAGAAATGAAAAAATATCTAAAGTTGTCATAATAGCAACTTATTGTTGGCTAAAAACCGCCTAAACCCATTGGAAATACAGTGGTTTTGAACTTATACTTGACTATTTTCCGGACTTAGAAGGATTTGAGAAATGCAGTTTTTGAGGATGATAAGTCAGCAGTTGAGTCGATTTACGGCATTGGTTATTATTTTAGCGGCCGCAGTGACATTTATAGAGCCTGCGACTTTTTCTTGGGTGACAGGTGATACCCAAGTCATCGTTCTGGGTGTCATTATGCTCGCAATGGGTATGACACTAGGTAAAGAAGACTATAAAGTGTTGGCCCAGCGCCCGCTTGATATTTTTATCGGTTCAATTATCCAATATACCATTATGCCGATTTTAGCGATTAGCGTGGCTAGATTGTTTGACTTATCGCCTGGGCTAACACTGGGTCTAGTATTGGTTGGGACTTGTCCTGGTGGTGTGTCTTCAAACATTATGAGCTACCTTGCCAAAGGTGATGTGGCGTTTTCGGTAGGTATGACCACCGTATCAACCATCATTGCACCGTTAGTGACGCCACTTTGGCTAAATTATTTGGTTGGTCAATCTGTAGAAATGGATGGCTGGGGTATGTTCCGCTTTATGCTATTAGTGACATTGTTGCCAGTCGCTATCGGCTCTATGTTAAACATACTATTTCAAAACAAACACTGGTTTAATGATGTACGTGCGGTGATGCCAGGCGTGGCTGTATTAGCTTTTGCCGCTATCGTCGGTGGCGTTGCCGCTGTATTTGGTGATCAGTTCTTGCAGTCAGGGCTAGTCGTTATCTTGGCCATTGCGGTACACAATATCGTCGGCTATGTATTGGGCTACTACTCAGGTGCCTTATTTGGTATGAGCAAACCCAAAAAACGCACCATATCTATTGAGGTTGGTGTACAAAACGCAGGGTTGGCCACGGGCTTAAGCACGAAATTTTTCCCTGGCAATGCAGAGTCCGCCATCGCTGCCGCCGTCGCTTGTATTTGGCACTCTGTTTCTGGCTCTATATTGGCCAATATCTTCGCTTGGTGGGATAAGCGTCAGGAAGCGAAAAATCCTACCGTCATTGAGATTGAAGAGACCATGGAGCTTGGCAAACCAATTAGAAATCATTAGTACTAATAAAGGTAATACTGAGCTAGGTAATATTGAACTAGTTAGTAAAGCTAAAACGCTATGAGTGAAAACACTATGCTAGATTATTATTTCTAGCATAGTGTTTTCTAATAATGTACCTTTTAATACAGAGTCTTTTAATATAGAAACTTTTAACATAGTGTTTTCTAATAAAGCACCTTCTAATATAGCGCTCTTCAGCATAGTATTTTTAGCATAGCACTGTCGACAATTTGCATGAACTACTAGCCTCTCTTCTAGGTTCTCACTTAACGTAGTCTACCGCAACTCACTTCCAAAACGTTTACGCACCTGACGCAAGTATAAAGCTGGCGCAATACGCCATAGTAAACTACCAAAGCGCGAGAGAGGGTCCGGCAATATCCAACGTTTGCGCCGCTGCAAACCTTGATCGATCTGTTCGGCCATCCACTCAGCACTACGCATATTACCGATCATTGAGCGTGGATGCTTTGCGATACTGCCATCACGGCCGAGCGCGTGGTTCTCGATAGGTGTATCAAGAAAGCTAGGATAGACCATAAGAATATGTATCCCCTCAGACTCTAGCTCCAAGCGCAATACTTCAAAGAACTGGGTCAGCGCACCTTTTGCCGCACAGTATGCTGCCCGTCCAGGAACGGGCATCCAGCCAGCCATTGAGCCGATACAGATAATTTGACCTTTAGATTCTCTTAGCATCGGTAACGCAGCCATGGTCAGCTCTACTGCTCCTTGCCAATCTACCGCCATAACTTTGCGGAACACCGCAGGATCAGTCTGATGCGCTGGTGATCGATGGGTAATCCCAGCATTATTCACCAATAGATCAAGACGGCCAAAGCGCTCGCTAACTTGCTCAATAAGCGCAGCAATATCATCAATTTGAGTAATATTAGTGACGACTGTCATGACTCTAGCAGAGTCCTCTAACTCACGAGCGCGGGCGATCAGCGCTTGCTCATCTATATCAGCGAGTACTAAGTGATGTCCAGCAGCATACCAGTGCTGTGCCATTGCCCAACCAAGTCCTGATGCAGCACCAGTGATTAAAGTAACATTTATTGATGACATTGATGGCATTAATGATTTTCTCCCTATCAAGGTTTACGCAATCCATTGCATTCGATGAAATACTCGAAGGTTTCAGCAGACGTTTTTTCTAAACAATAACCAAACTCTTCTTTGAGTCGCCTATTACTCAGTACTGGGCGATAACGCAAAAAATTAACCTGTTCTGGTCCCGTTGGTTTGCCACCCCATTTTGCCACTTGTAAGACAGCTTTAACCAAACCCACTGGCAGAGTCAATAACGGTTTATTCAGTCGGTTTGCGATATCCTTCATCGTCAGTGCGCCATCACCTGCCATGTTGTAGATGCCAGTTTTATCCTCGCGAATACCTATTTCCATAGCGCCGATCACGTCTTGATCCCAAATAAACACAAAGGGCGACTCACTGCCTTTGAGCGCAAGCACACGCGGCGCCATAAACAGACTGGTAATTTGATTACGCGTATCAGCGCCTAGTACGGTGCCAGGTCGAAAGATCAGCTGCTGTAGTTGCGGATGCTGCTCGCGAAAATCTGCAAGCATTTCCTCGACCTGCCTTTTGTGATCCGAGTAAGCAAACTCAGGGTTACCGCGTAGTGCATCTTGCTCATCAATCCATTCAGGATTGTCAGCATGATAGCCGTAGGCAGCACCCGAGCTGGTGAGCGTTATATGTGTGACACCTGCTTTGATGCAGCAATCAAGTACGTTGCGCGTGCCATTGACATCGATATCATAGTCACGAGCACGACCTTTTGACGCTTGCAAGATAGAAGCGAGATGCACGACATGGGTGATGCCCTCTTCTTTTAGTAGCGTTGCTAAACCCTCATCGCGTACATCTAATACGTGAACCGGAAAGTCTAGATCATCACGCTTGCGAATATCTGTGCCGACGACATGGTAATGATCAGCCAGACGATTGCCCAGTTGATGGCCGATGTAACCTGCGGCACCAGTGATTAATATACGCTTGTTCACTATGCTTTTATTCATTACGCTTTTATTCATAGGGTATCCGTGCCCAAATTTGTGAAAGTGTCAATCCTGACACCAAATGCCATACGCCCCAGAATGCCGTGATCAGCATCATGCCGCCTGCCTCTGGGAAAAAAGTAAATAAAATAACCAGCCCTAGCCCTGAGTTTTGTATTCCTACTTCTAAAGTCACCGCTCGCCGATCCGCGACTGGCAACTTGAGCATCAGCCCCATGCCATAACCTAACGAAAGTGCCAAGAAATTATGGCCAACGACCAACCAAAAAAAGCTATGAAAACGCTCTAAAAATAGCGCGAAATTGCTAGAAAAAGCGATTGCCACAAAAGCCATCAGCACAAGCAGCGAGAAAATACGTAGCGGTTTTTGGATACGCACGACAAGATCTGGCAATCGTCGCCCCGTTACCATCCCCAGCACTAGAGGTAACGCTAGCACCAATAAAACCAGTATCAGAATACTACTAGGCTCAATCGTTATCTTTGTCAGATACTCACGCGTGTGTGGGTTAAGCCAACCGTAAAAGGCAAAATTGACTGGTGTTAATATAGCCGCAGCGAGACTTGATACCGCTGTCATACTGACTGACACCGCGACATTACCGCGTGCCAGCCAAGTCATAATGTTAGAAAAACTACCACCTGGGCAAGACGCGACCAAAATCATTCCTAGCGCCAACTCAGGATTGATATTCAATGCCCACGTAAACAGGCACGTGGCTAAGGGCAGTAGAAAGAACTGAGCGAACAGTCCCGCTATCGGCGCAATGGGAGACAAAACGATACGCTTAAAATCTCCAAGACGTAAACTCAATGACACGCCGAACATCATCAGCGCCAAGATAAGATTGAGCAGAATCAAGCTCCGTGGCTCAAACGCCACTGCCGCTATCATACCTCTGATGCCAATACAGGCTGTTCTGTTTCAAGCTCGGCAATATGCTTGGACAGCGTTTCTAAGTATTCATCTTTATTCACATAATATGCCATACGTGCAAGCTTAATATAATCATAGCCACCATCGAGCGTTTTGCCTGCTCGCTTACGTTTCACTTTATTGAACTGTTTAACGGCTGCTGTATTTTTCTGACGCTGCTGAATATATAGTGCAACGAGCCGTGCTTGTTGATTTCGACCCTCCCAACCTAATCCTGCTGCCTCAACCATACCCATCATAAATAAATTATCATGCTCAGGATGAAAGACATTCATATAAAGCTGCGGAGCGTCATGATTGGCAGGCCAATTAAGCTGCGCGCGCTCAATAAACGGATAGTTTAGTAAATACCCAGTCGCCATAAGAATCAAATCATAATCATGACTTTCACCATCACTAAAAGTCACCGTATGACCATCGATGCGGCGAATATCACGACGCGCTTTAATATCGCCATGACCCAAATGATGCAATACCAATGAATTGACCACAGGATGTGATTCGTACATGCGATAGTTTGGGTTTGGCAATCCATAATCAGAAGGTTTTCCGATGACCATACGAATCATCGCTGCATCCATGCGCTGCTTAACTGGACGCGGTAATTTTAGTTTTCCGCCTAATGTGTCAATGGGCTGACCTTTGATAAATTTGGGCAGAAAGTAATAGCCGCGGCGCAGACTAATATCGACCGATTTGGCATGATGTACCGCATCAACAGCGATATCAGCGCCCGAGTTACCGCAGCCGACGATCAACACACGTTTGTCATTAAACGCTGACGGGCTACGATATTCAGAGGAATGCATCAACGTGCCTGCAAACGTACCTGGCAAACTTGGCATATTGGGGGTATGTAAAGTGCCATTTGCCATGAGCACACCATCAAACAGTCGCGACTGCGTTTGACCATTGCACTCGCTAATTAAGCGCCAGCCTCCCCCTTCGGGCACCATACTGATGACTCGCGTAGAGAATTCATAATGTGATTTTAGATTAAACGTGTCTGAAAAATCACGGAAGTATTGACGGAGCTGGGTATGATGAGGATACGCCGCGACTGAGTCGCTCATAGGAAACTCTTTGAACTCCGTCATACGCTTGGACGAAATCAAGTGGGCACTTTCATACATGGTACTGTGCGGATTGTCGATATCCCATAGCCCTCCTACATCTGTGTGTAGCTCAAAGCCGACAAAAGGAATATTGAGTTTTTGCAAATTTCGGGCTGCAGCGAGCCCCATTGGACCTGCTCCAATTACTGCGTACATAAGCGCCACCTTAAAAATCCATTTCAATTATATAAATCAGTCAATTCCGTTTGACTGCACCTCTGGTGGGCGATACCAGCGTACTCCATGCCCGTGATAAAACAATAGCATACATTGATACATGAACTGGCTCAAATGAATAAATTGTCCATATAGACTACTTATAACAGGTAAACCAATCATCTACTTTATACTTCTTTTTATTCACTCTAAAGAGCCACCCTACTCCCAAATATAAGACTATAGTCATATTTATAGACGATGCTATTAGCACCTTATCAAGCGACAGCCGTACTTTACCAAACCTAGTATATTTAAAATTGACTCAGTAATTCATTGTAATAGAAATGATTATCATTATAATAACTATTTAAATTACATGCTGGAAATATTCATGCAACTGTCTCGCTTATCTGCTGCTTTGTTTCGTCTTAACTCTCTGAATGTGTCTGGCTCTTCTCTGAGATTAGCATCCATACCCTCAAGTTTGCCATCGACGAAATCGCTACCTCTAAAATCACTATGTTCAGTCATCATACTAACCACAAGTCACTCGGCATGGGCGCTAGTAGATGATGCAGATACTCAAACCACCCCTAATGTGGTACTGGACACTATCGTCGTGACCAGTAGTGCTGATGCGTCAGCAGATGGATTACCTAGCGCATATGAAGGTGGACAGGTAGCGACAGGCAGCCGCGTTGGACTCTTGGGCAATCAAGACATCATGGACACGCCGTTCTCTACTACCTCATATACCAATGAATATATCACCAATCAGCAAGCACATAGTGTGGGCGACTTACTCAAAAAAGATCCTACTGTACGTGTGGCTAGAGGTTTTGGTAACTTTCAAGAAGCCTATTTTATGCGTGGGTTTGTGACCACCTCAGATGACACCATGTACAACGGTCTATACGGCATCTTACCAAGACAGTACATTGCAACTGAGTTGTTCGAGCGCGTCGAGGTTCAGCGCGGTGCTTCTACCATGCTAAATGGTGCAGCACCCAGTGGCGGTAACGCAGGTGGTACAATCAATTTGCTACCGAAACGTGCTGGTAATGAGCCACTACGTGAAGTGACGCTTGGTTATGGTCAAGGTGACCAAGGTAAGGTCGCGGTAGATGTCAGTGATCGCTTTGGTAGCGATGATGCTATTGGCGTTCGTTTTAATGCGGCTTATCAAGATGGTGACAGCGCTATCGACGATGAGTCGTCGACCTTGGGTTTGGCTGCCCTTGGTTTAGATTATAGAGGAGATCAATATCGTCTATCGGCTGATTTGGGCTGGCAAGACAACAAACTATCAGAGACTCGTCCTAGTGTGACGCTTGCTGGTGTCTCTCATGTACCAAAAGCACCAGACGGCTCAAAAAACTGGGCACAGCCTTGGAGTTATTCAAACGAGGAGGATGTCTTTGGTACGATTCGCGGAGAATATGATTTTAACGAAAGCATTACTGGTTATGGCGCCTACGGTATCAGACATGGTGATGAGGACAACTCGTTAGCCAACCTCACAGTATCTGACGCAGATGGCACTGGCTCAACCTACCGCTTTGACAATATTCGAGAAGATAAAGTACAAAGTGCTGAGCTTGGTCTGCGTGGTCAATGGCAAACAGGTAAGATTGATCACAACTGGGTACTAGCCGCCGATCTTTATGATCAAGAAGAAAAAGGCGCTTACGCTTTTGACTTTGGTAACCAGCTCGCGACCAATTTGTACCGCCCGACAGATTATGACAATGCTTGGTCAGATACCGCTTTCTTTGGCGGACGTTTTGATGACCCTAAGCGAACGAGTGAAACTCAATTACAGAGTTTTGCGCTTGCAGACACGTTCTCACTGTTTGATGACAAGCTAAAAACCACGGTAGGCGTACGTCATCAGAATATCAAAACAACCAGCTACGACTACAATACCCAAACCAAAACAGCTGACTATGATGAAAGCGCATGGACACCAAGCGTCGGTATCGTTTATCAGCCAACGATGGACTGGTCTGTATATGGTAATTATATCGAAAGTCTTGCCAAAGGTGCCGCTGCGCCATTGGTTGATAATTCTGGCAATGCAATAACCAATGCAGGACAAAACCTAGACCCTTATGTAAGCAAACAAACTGAGCTGGGTGTGAAATATGACAATGGCGTAATCGGTAGTAGTTTTGCCATATTCCATACTGATGAGCCACGAGCTTATATCGATGACAATAATACCTTTACCGCGACTGGCGAGAACCGCCATCAAGGTGCTGAGCTAACTGTCTTTGGTAGCCCAAGTGAAAACATGCGCCTCAATGCTGGTGTTACCTATTTAAGTGCTAAGCAAAAAGATACTGGCGATAGTGCATTAGATGGCAACAGCGTCATTGGCCTGCCCACATTACAGAGTAACGTCAACCTAGAGTATGATTTGGCCGCCGTTGAAGGATTAACTTTAACGGGCGATGTTATCCATACAGGTGCGCGTTATGCCGATGCCGCCAATACCTTAAAAGTTGATGGCTATACTACCCTAGATTTAGGTGCTCGCTATCGCACTATGCTGGCAGGGCAAGACGTTACTCTAAAAGGTATGGTGACCAATGTCACAGGTGAAGACTACTGGCAGTCTGTAGGTGGTTTACCAGGCTATGGCTATTTAAATGCGGGTGAACCAACGGCCTTAAAAGTATCGGCAACGTTCGATTTTTAAGCTTTATTAGTAGGCTTTATTAGCTTCCATAAAAGGGATTAGGCGCGACCTACTCCCTTTTCTGCTATCAAAAATTTATTTTATTACTGAGTTACTATGTCTTCTCATACCACAGCGTCTTCTCGTACGACTGCTTCTTTATATCATATGATTTGGGCGAATTATCGTCTGCCTTTTCTTAAAGTCATTTTGCTAAATCTGATCAATGCCGCTGTCAGTGTCGGTATTATTGCCTATATCAATCACACCTTTATCAGTCAGCCAGTATTTGACACTTTATCTTGGCTCAGTTTGGGGCAGTTTTCACTGTTGGTATTTTTACTGCTAGTGACGACATTTTTGTCGCAATATGCATTGACGCGATTGGGACATCGATTTGTCTATGAGCTTAGAACCAAACTGGTCAAACAAATCATCGATACCACCGTTCCTCAGATAGACCATTTGGGTAGTGCACGCTTACTTGCCAGCTTGTCTTCAGACATTCAATCAATTACCGTCGCTTTTGTCCGTATGCCAGAGCTGGTACAAGGTATTATTTTGTCTGTTGGCGTTGGGCTATATCTGGGCTGGCTGTCGTTGCCATTATTGTTCATTGTCATGTTTTGGATTGTGATGACGATTTGGATAAGTACTATATTGGTCAAGCATGTCTATACGCATTTGACCGAGTTGAGAGAGATTAATGACGCTTTATATCAGGATTATCAATCGATTATAGAAGGTCGTAAAGAGCTTGCTCTTAATCAACATCGAGCAGAAAAACTGTATACAGATGATTTCTTGGCTCATGCCAAATCGTACGAGAAGACCGTAACCAAGTCTGATACTTTTCATTTATCAGCGGTGAACTGGTCCAATATTATGATGTTCGCATCGATTGGTATCGTGTTTGCAGTGGCCAATTATCTCGATATTCCGATGGGGGTTGCCACTACT
Organism: Psychrobacter sp. P11G3; assembly: GCF_001435845.1. Classification (NCBI taxonomy): domain Bacteria; kingdom Pseudomonadati; phylum Pseudomonadota; class Gammaproteobacteria; order Moraxellales; family Moraxellaceae; genus Psychrobacter; species Psychrobacter sp. P11G3. The sequence goes on along the minus strand of NZ_CM003596.1, from coordinate 1,538,101 downwards.
TTTTCTTTAACGATTTTGTTTATGCAGTCGCCGCTCCTACATGCGGTTGGCGCCTACCCAACATTGCAGACTGCTCAAGTTGCGCTAGAAAAGATACAGTCTTTAGAATTGGCCGAGCATCAGCCAAGCTTTGCAACAGATACTGTCGCCCAGAACTGGCAGTCCATAACTCTAAATAATATCGAGTATCGCTATGTAGGTAGTAGCAGTCATAATAGTAATGCACCAGACACAGCGGTTAATGATAATGCTCAAAATAGCGAGAACAGTGATAATAGTGATAGCAATCAAAACCCTACCAATAACATCTTAAAGTCCGTCAATTTAACCTTGCAACGAGGTGACGTGGTTTTCTTAATCGGTGCGAATGGTAGCGGTAAATCCACCCTTGCCAAAATCATTACTGGTATCTTCACCCCCACTACAGGGACGGTACAAGTCGATGGACAGAGCGTCGACTCAGAGAACAATGCCGATTTTAGACAGCTATTTTCTGCGATTTTTAGCGACCAGCATCTATTTAAGCAGCTGATTGGAATTCAAGGCAATGAGCCTGATGCGGCCCTAGTATCTGACTGGCTGCATAAGCTAAACCTACAAGAAAAAGTAAGTGTGTCTGACCATAAACTCTCTACAGATAAGTTGTCGCAAGGTCAGCGTAAACGCTTGGCTATGCTGATCGCCGTCGCCGAACAAAAGGATATATTACTGCTTGATGAGTGGGCAGCCGACCAAGACCCTGCCTTTCGTCGCGTGTTTTACCAGACGCTGATACCTGAGCTAAAAGCCATGGGTAAGACACTATTTATTATTAGCCATGATGACGGCTATTTTGAGCATGCTGATCGATTATTACTGATGAAAGAAGGCTGTCTCATTGAGCTAAATGCCGAAGAGCGACAGCGTGCCAGCAAAGATGCCATTGCTATGCTTAAGTAAGCAATGCGTTAACTACTAGCATGGACCGAGCTATTTCAATCCCATAAAACGTTTGATCAATTTTAAGCTAAGTAGCAGTTAATCTGAGCAGTTTTTGAAATAATCCGCTTTTAAAATCAGCAATTTTTAAGCAAAAAAGGAGCGCCTCACTATAAGGCGCTCCTTTACTATATAAGGAATAACAGTATTCTGCTATTCGCTTATTTTAATAACTTCTGCAAAAGCCCAACTCGAGAAATCACCAAGAAGTCTAATAGCGCGATAGCCACAATCGCGATAATAGCAGTCGGGAATATGATAGCCACAACTAATAATGGAATAGCAAGTGGCCACCAGACGGAAACATTTAAGCCGCGAGCTGGTGGGTTTAATCCTACGCTATCACTCGCCTGACGAGGACGACGCTGCCACCACATGATATAGCCACTGACACAAATAGCGATTACTGCTAGGCAAAATAGCACATTAGCCAGTACGCTCCACCATCCGAGCGTGCCCATATGCAGCGCGATACCAGCCGCCATAAACTTACCAAACACATTGTAATCGTCAAAATGAATATCAGCCAAAACGTTACCCGAATAGCGGTCGATATGTACCGTACGATCTGCTGTCGGACTTTTCATATCATAGCTCATTGAATCTTGGCTAATGGTCCAGACGCCTGTACTACCTTGTGGTAGGTTCAATTGATAACGCCCTACAAAACCGATTTCACGAGCGTAGTGATCCACCGTATCAATCATAATCGGTATATTGGCGGCGATACCATCTTTACCCATGGTCGTGCCTGACACAGGCATTGGCGTCAGCTCAAGCACCCAAGGAACTTCTTTGGTGTCGCTTGAGTTTAGAGCACTGCCATGTGTGGGTGCATCAGTATGCGCTTCAGACGCTGCCGCACCATGCACATGCGGCGCTGGTGTAGAATCTTTCATAACAGCATGTTGACTGTGGTCAATCGATACCGGAACAGGCGCAACGCCCCACTTACCCGCAGGAAACTGGCTCCATGCCTGCACTACTCTCTCACCCCACACACCTGCCCATGCCATACCTGATATACAGAAAAACAGTAGCAGCACAGATATCCAACTACCCAATGTCGCATGAATCGTACGGATAAAAGAGCGTTTTTTCTTATTGCTTACCCTTTCATTAGGTATCAACATCGCTTTGACTGATTTACGTTTTTGCCACCACAGATACCAACCAGACAAAATCATCAAAATAGTCAATGATGCCGCCGTTTCTAACAGATAATCACCGACTTTACCAATCAGCAAATCACTGTGAATATCGTTAAACGTACTATAAAGACCGCTACTGGTAGGCACACTTTGGACGATATCAGCCGTATAAGGATTGACTGCCACCATATTGCTTTGGTCGTCTGATTTTATCTGAAATAAAGCCACTGTATCGGTATCACGAGGAGCGATATATTTAACCAGTGTGCTATCAGGCAAGGTGCTCAGCGCGTTCTTTGCTTGAGTAGAGACAGGTGATTGAACCGTAGACTCTGGCACGATAACCGTTAAGCGGTCGTTATCACGTCCTACTGTGTTGGACATAAACAGCATACCGAGCGCCGTTATCGCCAAAACAACTAGAAAGGGAGCAACAAAAATGCCTGCATAAAAATGCCAACGCCACACTGTGAAATAGCGCTGGTTGTTGGTGGATTGGTTGGAGGGTGTGTCCATAAATGTGACCTTAAACAATCTTTGGTTGCTCAATAAACAACGTAAACCTATCGATAATAGTGATGTATCTGCTTGCAAGACCACTCTTAAAAGGTCTCGCAGAGAGCTAGCATGACGCCGTATGATAACTGCAATACAGCGATGTAAAAGCTCTACTGTAAATAATTGTATTCAGAATGCTGCTGCATAATACGAGAAAAGCCTGACAAAAACCATCGTTTAAAATACATCGTTCAAAACAGTAAGTCTGCGTGACTCTATTCGTAATACAGCGTCATTCGCAACACTGCGTCTCTACCTGTTTAAATCCTGCAAATACTTCTCAAAACTGTCTCGTTGTAACTTTTTAATGATAATAATTATCATTAGTGTTATTATTAGCGTCGTTATAAATTTGCTTCAACTGTCACAAATAATATTCAATCATTTTAGTCCAAGAGGAAATCTGATGCGGTCTCATCTAACCACTAACGTCATTCGCAAAAAATATCTCACCACAGCAGTACAAATTGGCCTGATCATGGGTATGAGTCACGCTGCGTACGCTGTAGAGACGACAAACAATACTGAAAACGATGAGGCTGCTACACCATCAGCTACCTTAGATGCTATCACCGTCTACTCAGATGGCTATCGTAGTACTGGCACCAAAACTGCATTGGACCCAAACGATGCGCCAATGAGCTATACCAGAATCGATCAAGACCTTTTACAAAAGCGTCAGGCAGATAGCGTCAATGCTGCATTACGTTATGAACCAGGCGTGAGCTCTGAGAGCCGCGGTACAGTCTCTATCTTTGATGAGTACAATATCCGCGGATTTAAGACCTATTCAAACTTTTATGATGGTTTAAGACTGCCTTATGATGGTGCATGGAATCTGATGCCCCAAGTAGATATCTATGCCACTGAAGCAGTTGAGGTGGTGAAAGGCTCTGCATCTTCATTGTATGGTTATGCATCACCTGGCGGTATGGTGAACCAAATAGCCAAAGCCCCTAAAAGCACTCAAGAAAACGAAGTCCAGCTACGATTCGGCAATCAAAATCTAAAAGAAGTTGCTGTCGATAGTACAAGTCCAATCACTGATACCTTAGATTATCGATTTGTGGCGCTAAAACGCCAAAAAGATGGACAAATGCAAACCACAGAAGAAGATCGCCTATTGATAAATCCGTCGCTTAAATGGCAAGCGACTGATAACGTTTCTGTACTCGCTAATCTTTATTATCAAGACGATCCTGATATGGTACCTTCTACCCCATTACCTGCCGTCGGCACTGTTTACAAAGCAAGCTATGGCAAGCTAGATAGTGATGCTTATGCAGGTGACAAATGGAATAAATTTAGCAAAGAAGTATTCATGCCAAGCGTCACTGTAAACTGGGATATCAATGACCAGTTAACTTTTAAACATATCACGCGCTATACCGACGCCGAAGCACAGCAGCGTAATATGTATAACAGTGAAGGATTTGTAGATGGTAGTGACACGATTCTCAATCGTGTGGCATATACTACGGATGAGAGCATGAATAACTGGACCACGGACAACCAACTTGCCTATAAATTCAATACAGCTAACACCTCACACAATCTATTATTTGGTGTTGAGTATCAAGAGACAGACAGCAACGCGACTTACTATGATGCTGGGGCAGATGGCACACCAAATCTTGATTTATCTAATCCAGATTATTCACAAATCAATGCTGATACTCTGCCATTAGATGCTTATCGTCAAGAGGAAGATATCGAACAAAGTCAGCTTGGTTTTTATGTACAAGATGAAATGAAGTGGAAAGACTGGACGGTAGTGGCAGGCTTACGTCACGATGATTTTGACAGTATCACTGATCAAACCAAAGCCACTGGAGGCGTCATCTATAGCGATAAGAAAATTGATAATGATGCATCAGAAACCAGTGGACGTTTCGCTGCCATTTATGATTTTGGTAATAGCTTCTCTCCTTATGCCAGTTACTCGCAGTCGTTTCAACCAGTGGTCGGTAGCAACTTTATTACTAATGAAGCATTTAAGCCAACCACTGCTGATCAACTAGAAGCTGGGGTGAAGTACTTGTCAAAAGATCGTGCCACTCAAGGAACACTTGCTGTATTTGACATCACACAAAAAAATGTCGTGGTTTCAGACTACGTCAACTATAGAAACCAAACCCAAACCGGTGAAATTGCATCTAAAGGCTTTGAGATATCAGGCAGTCGTATGCTCAATGACTGGGTAGATCTCGCTGCGAGCTATAGCTATACAGATGCTGAAATTACAGAAGAAGAGATTAACCCTGAAGTGGTCGGCAATACCCCTGCTCAAACTGCCAAACACAAAGCCACGCTATGGGCAGACTACTATGCTACGGACAAACTCACTCTCAATGCTGGTGTTCGTTATGAAGATGGTATGCAGATCGATAGACAAAATACAGATGAGCTACCAAGCGTGACGCTGGTAGATGTCGGTGGCAGTTATCAAATCAACCCTATGCTGACTGTGGGTGCGAGCATCAATAACCTCTTTGATAAAACCTATGTTGGTGCTTGTTACGACATCAATAACTGCTGGATGGGACCTGAACGTCAAATGACAGTCAGTCTAAAAGCCAATTTTTAATAAATACTACAAGCAGCGGGTTGGTTCTATTAGTAAGCTAACCCCTGACCCGCTGTTAGAAGGAAAGCACAATATGGCAAAACCTACTCCAAGAGTACTAGAAGTTATTGGCACTAAATACATTACGCCAAATATGTGCCGTGTCACACTTGGCGGTGCTGGCATGGTTGACTTCCCTATCGATCAAGAAAGTGCTTATATCAAACTGATATTCCCTCAAGATGCAGATAGTCGCCCATTGATGCGTACTTATACAGTGAGCGTGCAACGTGATGATGCAATAGATGTTGATTTTGCTTTACATGAAACAGAAGGACCTGCATCGGCATGGGCACGAAATACGCAAGTCGGCGATCAAATTTTAATAGGTAGTCCAGGGCCAAAGAAACTCATCAACAATGAAGCAGATTGGTTTTTATTAGTCGGTGATATGACCGCGCTACCAGCGATTACGGTCAACATAGCCCAGTTGCCTACTGATGCTCGTGGTTACGCAGTACTTGAAGTGACGACTAAGGCAGATCGTCAGACGCTCAAAAAACCAGAGAACGTCGAGATACATTGGGTGATTAATGCGCATCCAAACGCAGACGATAGCCCTTTACTGAGCTGTGTTAGATCATTGAACTGGCTTGATGGTCAACCTGCTGTATGGGCTGCGTGTGAGTTCCATAGTATGCGCGCATTGCGCCAGTACTTTAAAGTTGAGCGCGCAATACCAAAGACGCATTTATATGTTTCTAGCTACTGGAAAGTCGATAGCACAGAAGATCAGCATAAAATCGTCAAAAGTCAGGATGCGCAAACGGAAGAGCAGTAAATATGTACTTTTAAACCAAAAAAGGTGGGGCTAATATTAGCCCCACCTTTTTTTATCAATCATTATCTATCATGCTTCGACCACCTTCCCTTCTTTAACCCGACTAATCGTCAGTCCCGTAAAGCCAAACAGCAGCGTCAGCAGCAGTGACAAATAACAGAAGAACGCATACGGCAAATACTCTAATACTGGCACCCCTAACGCCTGACTGATAAACACCCCGCATACACTCCAAGGCACCAATGGATTAATCACCGTTCCCGCATCCTCAATTGTCCGAGACAAATTCTTCGGATGTAAGTGTAGACGCTCAAATGTTGAACGGAATGCCGTACCAGACAATAAGATGCTCAAATACTGCTCACCAATCAGTACGTTAATGCTTAGTGCCGACATCGCTGCCGCAAATATCGCTCGGCCTGAAGTCGTCAATGTGTCTTTAATACCAGATAGCAGTGCAGGCAAAATCCCTAGTGCCGTTAACAGACCACCTAAGCTTAATGCCAGTATCACAATCGCCTGAGTAAAGAACATACTCTGTACACCGCCACGCGACAGCATACCACCTACTTCCCCTAGCTCTAATGACTCAGCAGGAGCATACCCTGCAAACAGATAACCGCCCAATTGACCAAAGCTTGGTGAGCTATGTACATAAGTAATAATAAGTGCCGCGGCAATCGTACAGATAATCGTATAAATCGCATTGACCCGAAACAGTGCTAGTCCGACTAATACCACAAACGGCAGTACCGAATACCCATGTACCAAACCACTGTCTATTAACTGACCTTGCAATATAGTCACTTGACTCAGATCAGCACTGGTCGTCTGTCCGGAGAACATCCAAAACAATATCACCGTCAGTATCCACGCAGGTACGGTCGTATACATCATATTACGAATGTGCTCAAACAGATCAATACCCACTACAGAAGATGCAATGGTACAAGTATCAGATAAGGGCGACATCTTATCGCCAAAGAACGCGCCTGATACCACTGCCCCTGCCGCTATCGCCACATTGGCATCAAAGGCATTACTCATACCAATAAAGGCCACGCCCAAAGTAGCTGCAGTCGTCAAACTACTACCCAATGCAATACCGATAATAGAGGTCAAGATAAAGGCAGAGATATAATAATACTCAGGTGAGATCAGCTGAAAGCCTACATACATCAGTGTAGGAATCGCTCCTGACATCATCAGAGCCGCAACCATCAGTCCGATAAAGAAGAACAGATAGATAGCACCAATACCACGCATGACACCTGAGGCCATTTGAGCTTGCATGTCATCAAAGCTCAGACCTTTATACATACCGATAGCCAGTAGTACACAGATGGCGAGGATAAGAGACAGATGAGGCACCCAGCCAAAGCCGATCATGGTGATACCCATGATACCGATAACGATGGCGGATATGATAAAGGCGAGCTTGGCACTGATTAATGTAAGCGGTTTTGGTGGCATGACACATCCTTAAAATGCCAGTAAATACTGGCACTAAATTGGGTTTTATTTTAATTTTAATGATAGAAGTATGATTAAATTGATTTGCTAATGAAGAAACCTATTACTTACCCAGTAAGTCATCGGTCTTAGCTGCCATGACAAAATCATTGCGATGCAAACCCTTGATACTATGCGACCACCAAGTGACCGTAGCCTTGCCCCACTCTACCAATATACCCGGATGATGTCCTTCTGCTTCAGCAATGTCTGCCAGTTGATTGGCAAATGCCATTGCTGAGACGAAGTTTTTAAATTTATACTGACGCTGCAATTGCTGAATACCATCCACCTCAATTAGTGACCAATCAGGAATTTGCGGTAATAATTCTTTTGCTTCGGCTTCATCGACTTTCGGTGCGCCAATGCGGCAAGCTTCGCAGCTGTTTTGTGATAGTGCTGTCATAATAAAATCCTTTTATAATGGCTGTTTCTAATGGTTGTTTTGATAGCTATTTTCTAATACTCGTACATCGATGTTGATATAGCTGTATTGCTATCTCAATATTCCGTACTGAAGCGATGGTTTTCAGGTTTAATTTTGAATTGATATCTTTAACGAGTTTTTTCTGGATAAGTCGGCTCAAATAGTCCAAGCGACATAGCTTTTTTGACCGCACCCATAATGTCACTATTGACAATATCAAATAAGGTATCTAACTCATCAATGACATAGTAGATCGGCTGTATCTGATCGATACGATAAGGCGTACGCAACACATCGAGCAAATCAAACGCTCGGTGCTCAGGTTGAGACTGAGGTTGAGATTGCGGCTTGTTTTGAGCGATTGAAAGCTCTTGCGGCATCCGATCAAGTGCATAAACCGTTTCAGAAGGTGAGCTTAATATACCGCCACCATAGATTCTACGATTTTCCACGCGACTGCCGACCAAGCCAAACTCGATGGTAAACCAATACAGTCGTGCTAAAAACCAGCGCTCCTCTTTCGTCGCGCTAAGACCAAGCTTGCCATACGTCTCATTAAAGGCTGCAAACGCAGGATGGGTCAATAGCGGACAATGCCCAACGATTTCATGAAAAATATCAGGCTCTTCAATATAGTCCATATCATCGAATCGACGAATAAACGTCGCCACAGGAAAGGACTTATTGGCCAGTAATTTGAAAAATTTACCAAAGCTGATTAATGCAGGCACAGCGGCGGTCTGCCAACCTGTGGTCGCTTGTAATACCTCATCGATATCATGCAGCTGCGGGATATGCGTCGTCGGTAAGTTCAACTTAGTCAAACCCTCTAGATATGCAGTACACGCACGGTTGGGCGTTTGTTCCGCTTGACGTGCCAGCAGCGCTTGCCACATCGCATGCTCATCATCACTATAGTGAATATGACCATTACTATCTGGCTGGTGTGAGATATACGGCTGTTTTTTATTTGTCGCGTTAGAATGACTGGACGCATCGTTGCTTTGCTTACTAGTAGCAACGCTATTGGTACCGATGGCAGTATTAAGAGAATCTATCTGTGATAGGCGTTCCATGCCTGTATTCCTTTTATCGCAATGAGAGCATTACCTTTGCAGTATGCTTGTAGGTAATACTCCTATTAAGGACAACACAAACTCCTTTTGTCTTGTCCATTGATTAAACGTGGTCTAAGCGTTAGATAATACTATAAGGTTTCAGTCTCTGGCTGACCGACTGTGCCGCGACGTACTTGGTCGCGCTCTATCGACTCAAACAACGCTTTAAAGTTACCTTCACCAAAGCCATCTGCATAATCGCCTTTACGCTGAATAAACTCAAAGAACACTGGGCTACCCAAGATGGTCTCAGAGAAAATCTGTAGCAGCAGACGCGGTGCACCGCCTTCTGTGGTGCCGTCTAACAAGATACCGCGCGTTTGCAAGTCAGCAACATTTTCACCATGGTTCGGTAAGCGCTCGCTCAGCATTTCATAGTACGCAGCATTTGGTGCGGTCATGAGTGGAATACCAGCTGCTTTTAGCTTATCGATGCTGGCAAACAAATCATCACTGGCTAGCGCAATGTGCTGAATACCTTCGCCATTGAAGTGCATTAGGTACTCTTCGATTTGACCACCGCCCTGCTTGGCTTCTTCATTCAATGGAATACGGATTTTGCCATCAGGTGCAGTCATGGCTTTACTGGTTAGTCCCGTGTACTCACCTTTGATATCAAAGTAACGAATCTCGCGGAAATTAAAGATACGCTCATAGAATTTTGCCCAGTATGCCATGCGTCCACGATAGACGTTATGTGTTAGATGATCGATGACTTTGAAGCCATAGCCGACAGGGTTTCTATCGATATCTGCAAAGAACTCAAAGTCAACATCATAGATAGATTCGCCATCCTTATAACGGTCAATCAAATAGATTAGTGATCCGCCGATGCCTTTGATAGCAGGCAATCTAAGCTCCATCACCCCAGTTGGCACATCTACTGGCTGCGCACCCATTTCCACCGCACGCTCATATGCTTTTTTGGCATCTTTTACCCGAAAGCCCATGCTACAAGCACCAGCACCATGCTCTTCAACGAAGTAACTGGCTTGGCTTTTTGGCTCACGGTTTAAGATAAGGTTGATATCACCTTGGCGATATAGCGCAACGTCTTTCGAGCGGTGATTGGCGACATGGGCAAAACCAAGCTGCTTAAACAATGCGTCGACTGCATCAGGTTGCGGAGAAGCAAACTCGACAAAATCAAATCCATTTAGTCCCATTGGGTTGTCAAATAAATCTGCCATTGTAATTATCCTTAATTTCAATTGGTAATAGAAAATCGATGAGTAGTAAAAGTCGGTTGTTAGCGAAAGTCTATAAAACGATTAATAATCAATCTTTATTGTTGACGTTGTATTTATATTAGATTAGCTTTATTTATAAGACTAATTGTTTTTTATGATTTATTTATCAGGTTTACTTATGAATATCAGCATTCGCCAATTGACCGCCTTTATCAAAGTCGCTGACAACGGCAGTTTTACTCGTGCCAGCGAACAGATGTATTTGACTCAGTCTGCTGTTAGTGGATTAATTAAAGAGCTAGAGACTGGCCTCGGTATCGTGCTGTTTGATCGCACCACTCGCCAGTTGTCTCTGTCAGCAGTCGGACGGCACCTACTACCGCAAGCGCGGCGTATCTTGAATGAGATGCAGCTGTTTGAAAATGAAGCAAGTAGCTTGACCAGCTTGGCACAAGGTCAGGTGCGCTTGGCGGTATCACAGTTTGCGGCGTCTTCCCTACCTGCCGTCATCGCTCAATTTGCCAAAGAATACCCAAATATCGGCGTCTCACTATTGGACTGCTCAGCCGAGAATTTGCTTAAGCATATCCAAGATATTGAAGTCGATTTAGGCGTTGGTACCGAGCTTGGTTTTATAGAAACTGAAGATGACATTGGGGCTGATTTGTTGTATCAGCTACCTTTTTGCGTGGTTATGCCAGACAATCATGAGCTAGCACAAAGAGATGAAATTACTTGGCAAGATTTATTAGAGACGCCGCTGATTACCTTGCAAGGCCCGTTCCTTGAGCAAGTAACCGCAGAGCTCGACGACTCTATCTCCGCTCATGTTCAACAAGCCCGCTACAAGGTGAACTTTATGTCTACCGCGCTTGAGATGACACGTCAAGGTTTCGGCATTACCTTATGCCTACCCTACATGCCTGAAGTTATTGATTGGGTCAGCGCCAATGGTCTGCTGATGCGACCACTCACTCAACCAGTCAAAATGCGGCAATTCTTTATCTATCAGCGAGCCTCACGGGCGCTCTCTCCGGCGACCATTGCTTTTAAGCAGTTTTTGCAAACGTATTTTGCGACCCATTATAACGACCTACATCACTCTGACTCATCATCTAGCGAATGACGTATAGCATGTCAAATGCGCTTGATAGACGGATAAACAATCTATTTGGCTATTTATTTTATTAATTGCCACATATAACCCACTCTCGTGTTGAGTTCAGCCGCGATTTGCTCTATGATTTTCGGCTGCTCGATTTATATTTTTACAAGGAAATGGCATGTTTGAACGTATCGATTATTACGCTGGTGATCCAATTTTAGGTCTTATGGAAAAATACTCAGCAGATAGCAATCCTAACAAGGTCAATTTAGGTATTGGTATTTATTATGATGAGAATGGCGTATTGCCTGTACTCGACTGTGTAAAAACAGCCGAAGCGCGTATTGCTGATCCTATCGCACCGCGTCCATACTTACCAATGGCAGGTCTACCAGGCCACCGTAAAGGCTGTCAGGAATTACTGTTTGGTAAAGACGCCCAGATTTTAAAAGATGGCTTGGTCGCTACTATCGCTACAATCGGTGGTTCTGGCGCGTTGAAAGTTGGTGCTGAATTTATCCATGACTGGTTCCCACAAGCCAAATGCTATGTGAGCGATCCGACATGGGGCAACCATATCGCTATCTTTGAAGGCTCTGATGTAGAAGTGGGTAAATACCCGTACTACGACAAAGCCAACAGCAGCATCAAATTTGATGAAATGATTGCGTTTTTTGAAACATTAAACAAAAACGACGTCATTTTGCTACACCCATGCTGCCACAACCCAACTGGTATGGATTTGACCCAAGCGCAATGGGATACCGTACTCAACGTCGTGAAGGCGCGTGAGCTGATTCCATTCATGGACATCGCTTATCAAGGGTTTGGTGAAGACATGGACAGCGACGCTTACGCTATTCGTAAAGCGGTTGAGATGGGCTTGCCATTGTTTGTCAGCAACTCATTCTCTAAAAACTTGTCGCTATACGGCGAGCGCGTCGGCGGCCTATCAGTCGTCTGCCCAACCGTAGACGAAACCGATCGCGTATTCGGTCAGCTAAACGCAACCGTACGCCGTATCTACTCAAGCCCGCCGTCACATGGTGGACGTGTGGTCGATATCGTTATGAACGATGAAGCACTACATGAGCAGTGGGTTGGCGAAGTGTATGCCATGCGCGACCGTATCAAAGCGATGCGCCTAAAGTTAAAGTCAGTGTTAGAAGCTAAAATCCCTAACCGTAACTTTGACTACATCACCCGTCAAAACGGTATGTTTAGCTTTACTGGCTTGACGCCTGAGCAAGTCGAGCGTTTACAAACTGAGTTTGGTATCTATATGGTTTCTAACTCACGTATGTGTGTGGCTGGACTAAATACCAGCAACATCGACTATGTGGCCAATGCCATGGCAGACGTCTTAAAAGACTGATTAGACCACGTAAGCCATGTTACTCAATATGTAACTTGATAAAAAATAAACGCGGATAAGAAAGGCTGAGCGATTGCTCGGCCTTTTTTTGTGCTTAGCATTTAATCAAAATTATTTCGTCAAAACTATTTTATTAAAATCATCTAGTCAGAACCGTTTAGTCAAAACAACGACAACCACTTTTCAAAGCAGCCTTTTCACAAAAGACATTGCACAAAAAACTTGCAATCCATATATCAATAAATTACATTATACGTAAGTAATTAATTATAACGTAATTCATAATGTATATTAGCAAGGAGCAAATCATGTCAACGACTGACAGCACCCTCACCTCTTTTATCGATATCGCTGCTGACTCTGACTTTTCTATTCACAACCTTCCTTATGGCATCTTTAGCGAGACCAAAGACGCTGCTGGTGATAGCAAGCGCCGTGCAGGCGTTGCCATCGGTGAGCATGTACTGGATCTATCTGTACTCGAAGCCGAAGGATTATTAAGTTTGAACGGTGGTCCGTATTTTGACCAGTCCACTCTAAATGCTTTTATTGATTCTGGTCGAGACAATTGGACGCAAGCACGTACGACGATTCAGACACTGCTGTCTAGCGACAATGACATTTTACGTGACAATACAGACTTGCAAAAAAAGGCGCTATTTAAGCAAGCAGACGTCACCATGTATTTGCCAGTGCAAGTACCAGGCTTTACCGATTTCTATTCATCGAAAGAGCACGCGACCAACGTCGGCACCATGTTCCGCGATCCAAACAACGCCCTATTGCCTAACTGGACCGAAATGCCTGTGGGTTATAACGGACGTGCCAGCACCGTCATCGTTAGTGGAACTGATATCGTACGTCCATCAGGTCAGCTAAAGCCTAGCCCTGATGAGCGTCCTATTTTTTCTGCCTGTAAGCGCTTGGATTTTGAGCTAGAGACCGCATTTGTCGTTGGTAAAGGCAATCATATCGGTCAGCCAATCGCCGTAGATAATGCCGCTGATCATATTTTTGGCATGGTGTTGCTCAATGACTGGTCAGCACGAGATATCCAAAAATGGGAATACGTGCCTTTAGGTCCATTTAATGCTAAGACCTTTGCCTCCGAGGTTTCTCCTTGGATTGTCACCATGGATGCATTGGCACCGTTTAAAACAGCTTGTCCAACACAAGAACCCAAGCCACTCGCTTATTTAAATGAAAAATCGAGCGACAACAGCTTTGACATCAATCTATCGGTTGAATTACTACCTAAAAATGCGGAAACAGCGACCATCATTTGTGAGACCAACTTCAAATACATGTATTGGTCAATGGCACAGCAGCTTACCCACCACACCATCACTGGCTGCAAAGTTGAAGTCGGTGACATGATGGGTTCAGGCACGATTTCAGGGCCAACGCCTGACTCTTATGGCTCGATGCTAGAGATTGCTTGGAACGCTACCAAACCAGTCACGCTTGAAGGCGGTGAGACGCGCAGCTTTATCGAAGATGGTGACACAGTCATTATGAAAGGCTATAGCGAAAAAGACGGCATCCGTGTTGGCTTTGGTGAAGTACGCGGCAAAGTATTACCAGCACTGAGCTTTGATTTTGATTAATAGTATTTAAGAAATAACATAGACAGAGAAATAGCAAAATAGGCGTGAAAATTCTCATGCAGGCGGATAGGAAAACAAACGCATTCACCTACTCATAGTTATGTGAATAAAGCCAAATGAGTAACACGTCTTATCAAAAGGACATTGATATGAGCTTTCAAATTGAGAAAATTCATCATGTGGCTTACCGCTGCAAAGATGCCAAAGAAACCGTCGAATGGTATAAAAAAAATCTAAACATGGATTTCATTTTAGCATTCGCAGAAGACCATGTGCCTTCGACCAAAGCCTTTGACCCCTATATGCACGTCTTTTTGGACGCTGGTAATGGCAATGTCTTAGCGTTTTTTGAAGTACCCAATCAACCTGAGATGGGCTTTGATCCTAATACCCCAAGCTGGGTGCAGCATTTGGCGCTAAAGGTTAAGGACCGTGACGAGCTAATTGTTGCCAAAGAGCATTTAGAAAATGCAGGCATCGATGTCATTGGCGTGACCAATCACGGCATCTTTCACTCGATTTACTTCTTTGATCCCAATGGTCATCGCCTCGAGCTGACCTATGACGATCCGACCTCAGAAGATAAAGTATCGATGATTACAGATGCCATCAAGCAAGACATGTTAGATGAATGGTCTCGTACCAAGCGTGCTCCTGCACATACACAGTTTCTGCATAGTGATGAGTTGGCTGAAGCACGCGAAACTGCTCCTGTCGGCGAGTGACATGGAACGTCAGAGTATCTTTAGAAATAAGTTCTCTAAAGATATTTTAATTATGCAATTTGATAACGCTGTGCTATCGCTAGTATTTGCTTAACCACGTTATGTTGCTCACTCATCGGTAACTGCTCTGTGGTTCCAATGATAGTAATAGCATATTCTAGCGGTAAATCTTCACCAGCAGTTTTATCACTACTCGTGGATGGTTTAGTAGTACTATTGGCAAGCTGCGGCAATATAACGGGAATCGTAATGGCGTTGATCCCCATGAGCATATCGCCCGTCACTGTTGCATAGCCTTGCGTACGAATTTTGGCCTGTAGCTGGGTAAAGTGCTGCCACTTCTCGGCCATATTTGCGGCGGTATTACTCGTATGCCATTCAGCTGTGACCAATGGCTGAATGACGGTATCAGGTTGATAACTGGCAAATAACTGCCCTGTGGCCGATGTCGTCAGAGGCATACGTGAGCCGATGCGAGTAATGATACTAATCGGACTGTCTGGCTCAACGGACTGAATAATAATAGGGCCTTCGCTAAACCATTTGGCAATTTGTACACCACAGTTTAAGGTGTCTTTGATTTCATTAGCCACTTGCGTGAGACGTACCAAAAGATTGTTCTGGTTGAGTCCAGTATGTCCTAGTGATGCCAATGCATTGACTCTATCACCAAGCCCATAGCGACCATCATTGAGCTTACGCGCGTAGTTTTTGCGGATGAGGCTGACCAAGTAACGATGGGATTTTGCTGGATGCATTTGCATGGCTTCAGCGATATCTTTTAGCATCATAGGCTCATTGCGGTCGATCAGCACATCGAGTATCGACAGCCCAATCTCAAGCGACTGAACCCCACTTTGGTTTTTACTGCTGATAGAACTGTCTACAAGGGTTTTGTCTGCTGGCATGATTTGCTCGATTCTGGTGTGCTTGGTTATTTTTTGATGATGGTTTGCTTGTTAGTAGTTTGTTCAATAAGGGTTTACCCGATCAAATATCACTGAAATACAGCCCCTACTTCATAATATTTATCTTTATAAAAACACATCAATATAAGGACATAAATCATGATGACACTTTATGGCTACTTTCGTAGTAGCACGTCTTACCGTACTCGTATCGCTATGAACCTAAAAGGCTTAGATTACGATGATATCACGATCAATCTGGCACAGGATGAACAGTTAGAATCTGCCTTCAAAGCAATTAATCCACAAGGATTGGTGCCTGTCCTACAGACTGACGATTTATTATTATATCAAAGTCCAGCTATCTTGGAGTGGTTAGAAGAGGTCTACCCTGAGCACGCACTATTACCTAACGATGCTGCTGGGCGCATGCAGGTACGCGCGTTGAGCGCCATGATTGGTTGCGACATCCACCCAATTAATAATCGTCGCATCCTACAGTACCTGCGTAATGAGCTGTCAGTCGACGAGGAAAATGTGGTTGCATGGTGCAATCGCTGGATCAGTGAAGGTTTTGCTGCTTTAGAGACACGTTTGGCAGCGGATAACAATCGCGGACAGTTCTGCTATGGGGACAGTCCTACTCTCGCAGATTGTTATTTGATTCCGCAAGTCTCTTCTGCTCGCCGCTTCAAAGTAGATTTGAGCGCTTACCCCAATATCGTCGCCATTGATACTCATTGCCGTACACTAAAAGCGTTCGCAGATGCCGATCCTATGATGCAGCCTGATTCGCCGAAAAGTTTATAATTATCAACACATTAAAACGGATAAAAGCGTAGACACAATACAGCAAACAAGTGTATAGTTAAAACCGACTTAATAAAGACATTTTTTAGTTAATTGATATTTACAAACGATGTCGAGTCTTGGCCGTCCCATCATTTAAAGTTTCTTTACAAGGATCCGTATGAAACATACCACAAAGGCTCTAATAGCAGCGATAACATTGTGCATGAGTGCAAGTGCTGTTGCGTCAAGTCACCGTGAAGCCCCTTCTATTACCAAAACCCCAAAAGTCGATGCTTCTGACTTTTATATGTTCAATAGTTACGAAAATAACCGGGCAGATTACGTTACGATTATTGCTAACTACTTACCGCTGCAAGACGCTTATGGTGGACCCAATTATTTTGCTTTAGATCCAGATGCGCTCTATGAGATTCATGTTGATAATAACGGTGATGCTGTTGAAGATATTACTTTTCAATTTGATTTCACTCAAGAGCTAAACAGCATTGAAATTGACTCAGATGGTGATCCATCAACGCCAAACGTTGCCATTCCTTTGTCTAACGCTGGTGATGCGTCTAACTCTGCTAATGTACAAACGAGTGAGAGCTATAACGTAACAATGGTCAAAGGCGACCGCCGCAGTGGTTCACGTACTCCACTAGGTAATTTTGATAAGCCATTTGACTATATTGGTACCAAATCTTTTGCAGATTACCCTACTTACGCGCGCAGCTTTATTAAACCTTTGAACTTAGGTAGCTGTGGTCAGGGTAGAGTTTTTGTCGGTCAACGTGCTGAAGGTTTTGCTATTGATCTAGGTAAAGTGTTTGACTTGGTTAACCTAAATCCGCTAGGTGCCCGTGATGCTGGTACTAACGTATTAGCAGGGAAAAATGTTACCTCGATTGCAATGGAAGTACCGAAAGCTTGCCTCGTCAATAGTACAAGTAAAGATCCTGTTATCGGTGCTTGGACAACGGCCAGCGTGCGTCAAGCGACCTTGGTCAATGGCAATCCTGCTTCAGGCATCAGCACAACTGCCAAAAAAGGCGGTGCATGGACTCAGGTTTCAAGACTGGGTATGCCACTGGTTAACGAAGTGGTCATCGGTCTTAAAGACAAGGACAAATTTAATGCCTCAGAGCCAAAAGACGACGTCGCAAAATTCGCACCTTATGTCTTTTATCCTACGCTCCCAGCATTGATTGAAACTTTGTATCCAAGCGCACCTGCACCGACAAACTTCCCGCGTCAAGATTTGGTAACCGCATTTTTGACAGGGGTTCCTACTGTCAACAAACCTGCCAACCCAAATATGGTGCCGTCAGATATGCTGCGCCTAAATACCAACATAGCAGCAGTCGCAGCTGCCAATCAAAACGACTTGGGTGTGATTAGCATCATTGACGCTCAGAACGATGGTCGCCCAAGCACTGCTAACGATATAGCAGGTTTTCCGAATGGTAGACGACCAGGTGATGATGTCACTGATATTGCTTTGAGAGTATCAATGGGCGCTTTATGTCATGCTGGCCTACCAGCTGATGCAACTTGTGTTCCTGAAGATGCAAAAGCTGGCAAAGCGCTTCTTACTGATGGTGCGCTTAAACCAGCTACCGAGTTTGACTCAGTATTTCCTTATCTAACCACCCCTACACCAGGTAGCCGATAAGCTGAATATAACCCAAGGAGAAATACTATGCGCTATATAATATTAGCCGTATTGATCACTGGATCAGCTGCGCTTTCTGGTTGTTTCAATGATAATGATAGCTCATCCGATTTAGCTAAGAGTGATGTTGCAGTAGACCAAGCCAAAGCTGAACTAGCTGTTGACAGAACTTCTGATGTAATTGATGCCAGTAATAATTTAGATACCGATGAGCCTCAAGATATCGATCGAATTATACTGCCTGAGGCCAATTTGGCAGAGCCCGTTGTGGTGACAGACGCCAACGCCTCGCTTTAATGTGATGTGAGATAAATCCAGCACCTAATCAGCTTCCTGATTGGGTGTTTATTTATGTTCTGAGCCGAGAAATTTTATGCATTGGATTCAATTTTATATCAAATCACTCTTGCTATTACTCATTAGCATACAACTTATTCATGCTACCCCTTTTGTACCAAACGATGATCAACAAGTCCTTGCGGTACTACCCGAAGATTCTTCGCCGCCTCGCTATACAAGCTCAGCTGACTTTTCCTCTGATATGAATGAAAACTCTTTGGCGCAGACCAGCGAATTATTAGAGCGCGCCTATCTACAGGGAGATCCACGTGCATTAGGACAGGCGCGCGCACAGTTAGATTTAACCAAAGATCAAAGTACAGAAACTTTGATGTTGCAAGCAAGGGCGCTTCAATCAGATCATAAGTTTGACGAAGCAAAAGAGGTACTGAGACAGATATTAAGCCGAGAGGCTGATCATCCAGATGCTTTATTGACTCTGTCATCTCTACTGGTTGTTCAAGGTCAGTTTGCGGAAGCCATGAGTTATTGCAAAAAACTTAATGATCCTGCATTACGTGTTTATGCATTGGCCTGTGAAGCGCAAGTACAAAGTATGACGGGGAAGCTTGAAGCAACAAAACAGACCCTTAATGGACTTGCGGCTCTAGCACCTGGCCTAGATGCATCAACTGCACGCTGGATCTACCTGATCCAAGCAGATGCAGCATTACGCAGTGAAGACACTGCTCTATCCACTCAAGTTTTTGATGTGATGGATAATCAGACGGTGCCTGCACTTATGGCCCGAACAGACTGGCTACTAAGTATTGGTGAGTATCAGCGAGTACGCACACTTCTCCAGACACACACTGATAAAGACGCTCTACTCCTACGCCTTATCACTGCTCAAATCAAGTTGGATGATCCTCAAGCACAGAAAAACTTGGCCTTAATGAAAGAGCGTATTAATGTATGGCAAATACGTCAAGAAAATGCTCATATGCGAGAACAGGCAACTTATGCTCTGTTATCTAAGCAAGTAGACTTGGCGCTTCAATTGGCTAAAGACAACTGGCAGCAGCAACGCGAAACAGCTGATATTGTTTTATATGCAACAGCAGCTATCGAAGCTGGCAGCCAAGAAGATATCAAGCTGATACGTCAATTTATGACAGAAACAAAGTTTGAATATTCAGCGCTTGAACAGGCATTACGCTTGGGTAAAATCAATGGTTGTCTGCATTGCAGCGCTGATCATACACAAAACTTAACCACCCAAACATCAGGTGCGCAAATGATGAATAAGGACACCCCTTTATGAGCGCATCAAAAAAAAGCCTTTGGCATCAAACCTATCGTTACGTAATGCTGCTCTCTCTGCTACTGACAGCCACTTTCGTACAGGCGCACGAATCTAGTACAGCATACCTAAACCTGTCTACCAATGAAGAGCGTGCCGTAAGCGCTGAATATGAGATCTCACTTCGCGATCTAGCATTACTGATAGAGATAGATCCAAATAAAGACAGCCAAGTTAATTGGGCCGAAGTAAAATCACAAACAGCTCTAATAGAGCAACTAATAACATCCAAGATAAGGTTAGAAGGTGATGCACAACAGTGTCAAATAACCGAGTTCTCACCATTGGCTATTAACACGCGCGGCGGCTTCAACTATTTGTATACAAGTTTTGAGCTAAAATGCGAGCAACCCGTCGATAGTCTTGATTACCAAATATTGACAGGTATCGATGCCAATCATCGATTAATTCTAACGCAGGCTAGTGACGATACGCCATTGCAAGTACTGACTGTAGGGCAGCACTCTATAGGCTCAGAGGCGAACAGTGGATGGATGTCTACAGTAGCTAATTTTCTTAAAAGTGGTATACATCATCTATTGATTGGTTGGGATCACTTGCTGTTTTTGTTTGTGTTACTCATTCCTGCTGTATACATGCGTAAAGAGAAAACATTATTAGCCGTTCCTAAACCAAAAGCTGCCTTACTCGAAGTGTTTTGGATTGCGACGTCATTCACACTTGCTCATTCTATTACGTTGACGCTAGCAGCCCTACAAATTATCAGTATACCTGCCCGTTTTATCGAGTCTGTTATTGCGCTATCTATCGCCTTTGCCGCGCTCAATAACTTGGTACCGATGCTGAGAGTAAGAGCAATCTATCTGGCATTTGTTTTTGGGCTGATTCATGGCTTCGGTTTTGCCAATGTGTTAGTAGACTTGCCGCTTGCCACAAGTGAGCGTGTTTTGGCGTTACTGAGTTTCAATATCGGTATTGAGTTAGGGCAGCTAGTGTTTATCATTGCGGTATTCCCTATCGCATTACTGCTACGTCATACCCAGTTTTATAAATGGATAATATTTTATATAGGTTCTTTGATCAGCATTTTGATAGCACTGTGGTGGTTTTTTGAACGAGCCATTCAATAAAATGACGCCTAACGATACAATGCAAAATATTGAAAAATATAAATGAGTATTTTTAAATCATTCACTCAAGGCCTCTCATAGACCAGTGACATAGGGACGATGGCATCGACAACGTTGCCATCGTTTTTTAATGGATTCAATTGTCCTGCCCTAACTTGAGTGGTCGCTATCGCATCAATAATTGGGCTGCCTGATGACTCCAATAATTGCACCTCAGTAATTACACCTTCTTTGTTGACGTGCAACTCAAGCATAACGATAAAGACATCTCCTAGGCTCATATTGACACTGCGCCATACAAGTGATGGAACACTTGTCGTAGGTTCCCCTCCATCCTGCCAACTGCCATAATCCGCTTTAAACACTGTTTCTACAGTATTGTCCATTTCATTATCTAGCTCAGCTTGGTCGCCATTTTGCTTTTCTGCTTGATCAGCAGCTAACGCAAGCATCTTTTCAATTGCCTCACTAGCCGCTTGTGCTTGCCAGCGATCCTTTTCAACCTGTTCTTTGCTAGCCTGTTTTTTGGCTTGGCGCTTCTGTATGGCCTGTTCACGATTGAACTGAGCTGTCACTGCTCGAATCATAGCAGATAGATCGTCTTCGTTTTCATTACTATTATCAGATGAACGAGCAACTTTTCTTGACTCTGCTATTGTCAGATTTTGGACTGATGACGCAGCGTTGATAGTAGGTTTAGTATTTGTAGATATTTTAGGTAGTGTTTTATTTTCTGCTGGGACGGATGCTTTCTCTTTTGGATTTACTGGATTTACTGGATTTACTGGATTTACTGGATTTACTGGATTTGATACTACTGAAGGTTCCATTACTGGTGCAATTTCGATTTCCTCTATCGGCTTTACTAACGTCTTATCAGGTATTAAGGCTTTGGAAGGTAAAGGTTGTGACCGAGAATCTTTGCTAAGCGTTTTTTCAGATGACGATGGCAGTGTGATCAGCTCTAGCTGAATAGCTTTTGGTGTAATTTTTGTCTCAAGCGGTTTTGGGCTATCCACAGATATCATCGCCCACACAGTGATACCGTGCAATATGATGACAGCAACGGTCACCCAAGTAGTAATAAGACGAGTAAAGAGGTTTGGTATCATTATACCTCTTAGAATACTCATTAAAAACAACCCTGTATATGAGTTTATCTAATTAATATTTATGCACTGTACATATAATCTATACAGTCGCTGACACCTTAACGTAATTACTTAAAACGTAATTACTCAAATTGTAGTGCTAGAGGGTCTACTAACTGCCAAGATTATTGTCAACATTTTAATAAACACACCATTTATTCAATTTTTACAATATAATTTTTAATATATTCATATTAACGGTTGTATGGTGGTCAGCTGTTGGTTATTCTTTATATAAGCATTTGTCATCGCTCAAACTTGTACTTTATCAGCTGTAGAAAAAAGTACTGTCTTATTCATCACAATAAGGTTGAACAATATGAATGATCTATCCTCAGCAGAGATAACCACCCTACCATCGGATGCAGCAAACAAGATTTATGCATCAGCAATCATGTTCAGAGATGAAACAGAAAGCGCTAGAAAAATTGCACCCGTGGTGGTCAATAAACTTTCAGAATTTGCATTATTTAGAATGGGGCTGCCTAAATCGTTAGGAGGATGGGCAGGAAACCCAATAGAAACGCTAAAAACTTATGAGACCTTGGCCAGTGCTGAGGCCTCCGTTGCTTGGATCGTTTGGAACAACCATTTGGCCTGTACATTCGGTCGATTTTTGGACGAATCTAGCATGAAAGAAGTATACAGCGACCCCTCTCATATTTATGCCAATTCCGCACGTCCTGAAGGCGTGGCCCAAACAGTAGATAATGGCTATATGGTATCAGGACAATGGACACTCGTCTCTGGATGCCAATTGGCTGATTGGTTTGTGCTCCGTTGCCTCGTTATCTCCGAAGGCTCTCCTACAACCCTTGGCCCAGGTGCAAACTTAAAGCTATTTTTTATTCCCAAGAAAGATGTAAAAATCATTGATACATGGGATGTGGGCGGTTTAAATGGCACAGGTAGCCACGATATAGTCGTCAAAGACGCTTTTGTCAAAGAGGCTTATGCAGTTGACTTTGATAGTCCTGTGGCTATCGATACTGCCTACAGTCGTCTGCCTATCGGTTGTATCAATGCTGCTGGCTGTGCGGCGATGGCGCTAGGCGTATTAAAAGCCGCCATGGACGACTTGGTTGATATGTGTCTTGAAAGGGTAACACCTGGTAAGAGTCCAGATCTACGCGACCGTGCAACGGTACAAGCTATCATTGCTAAGAGTAAAACAATACTAGCATCAAAACGCGCCCAACTGCATCATAGTGTCGAGGTACTATGGGAAGAATCTCAGCGAAAAAACACCTTTACTGATATACAGCTTGCAGATGTATGGGCAGCGTCTTGTGAAGCCGCAAGAGAAGCTCGTGATATGGTATCTGAAATTTACGCAGTCGCAGGCACGGCTTCCTTATATAAAAAACATAAGATAGAACGAGCACATAGAGACATTCATGCGATTTTGCAGCATGGCATTATTCAGCCTCATTGGATGAATCAAGCAGGTATGGCCTATGTTGGACTGACACCGAATGGTGCAATGTTTAGAATATAACAGCGTCTTAATTATAAGAAATAAGCACTTGTAAGACACAACTTACAAGCGCTTATTTTGATTTATCGATAGCTTTATTACCTTAATTGTTTATCTTTAAGCCGTAAAAAAGCAAGACATCCAATGTCTTGCTTTTTTATAGTCTTCCGATAACTACAGCTGAAAGGCTTTGTTAGTCAAAATGGAAGCCTGCACCCACTGCACCGCCTACGTTGCCTTGAGTATCTGCTGTACCATTTACCTTGATGACCCAGCGACCGTCATTAGATAACTTAGAGAAACCAATTGCTACAGCACTTTCTCCATTATAGGTACCGACACCGCCACCAATCAATGACTTACCTGCGATATAGGCCTGAGGCATTGCCGACATTGCCATTGCAGCTGAAATACCTGCGTTTGCATCGTCTTCTACTTCGTCGATTTTGTAGCCAAGATCGCTCATATTGTTATTGAGTCGACTATCAAGCGCGCTAAGCTGACTATAATTGACGGCGTCTGTCGCTTCGACCCCATCGGCGACACCAGTCATACGTTGGTTACCAGCATATAGACCTTGAGACGTCATACTTGGCCCATCTTGCATACTGATGCCCTCACTATTGATAACCGTTGTCCCAACTGTGACACTATCAACGCTGATATTACCGTTTAGATCAAACTTAATACTACTGCCATCTGCTGTGGTGGTGATGTTATTGCCACCAGTGAAGCTTAGGACACTATCATCGCCAATTGGTCTATTGATATTGGCACCACTGTCTGCGCCAAAATTGAGTCCAGCATCTAGCTTATCCGTATTGGTTTTGATATTCGTGGTATTGGTCGTGATATTGCTGGTATTCGTAGCAATATTTGTCGTATTGGTCGCGATATTGGTTGTATTAGTGGTAATACTCTCTGTGTTAATTTGCACATTTTCACTAATTTCAATCGTGCCTTGTCTGATAGAGGCAATCGCACCATCGATATTGCTTTCACCCGTTCCACCAATGTCACTGTTGGTAAAAGTACCATCTTCGGCATTGTAAACAGTGTCACCACCGATAATACTGCTGATACCAGTGCCTTGGGCATAAAGCTGACTACCGTTTATGGCGTCCTGACTTGTCGCCGAAACTTCCCCATTTTGAACGTTGGTAATTTTGGTATTAGCGGCATCAATACCACTTTTCGTAACACTTGGACCACCTACAATGGTCAGTCCATTGTCATTCATAACCGTACTACCAGTAGTTACGCTATTCAAAGTAATATCTGGGTTCAGATCAAAGCTAATATCATTAGCATTGGTAGGTATGGCTGCAGCTTGTAGTGATGGACTACTATCGAAAGCAGCCACATCACTCACTGATTTCCTAGATACCTTGATATTACCATCTT
Organism: Psychrobacter sp. P11G3; assembly: GCF_001435845.1. Classification (NCBI taxonomy): domain Bacteria; kingdom Pseudomonadati; phylum Pseudomonadota; class Gammaproteobacteria; order Moraxellales; family Moraxellaceae; genus Psychrobacter; species Psychrobacter sp. P11G3. The sequence continues at coordinate 1,512,808 of NZ_CM003596.1, read as the reverse complement.
TACTGCTGAGGTCGACAGCATCTCCTTGTTTTACCATCGTAGCGATATCACCTTGAGCGGTGATGCCCCAACCTTGATCCAGGGCAATGGCGACATCTTTTAACTGCCCAACATTGACAGCATCCGTATTTAGCACACCTTCCCCAACGTTGCGAATGGTGTTGCCGCCATTGTCTAGACCACGGCTACTCAATGAGACCTGCGAAACCATTCTATTCACGCCATTTCCAACGAAGGTAAAGCCTGCATCACTCATGATGCTGTTACCTATCTGTATACTGCCATCATCTCCAAGGTCTAACTGATTATTCAGTTTCACTTGGACGCCAGTCGCAGAAGCGACAGTAGTCAGATTATTATCTCCTGTGACATTGATGGTATTGCCTAGCGAAAATTGCTGATCATTGGCACTATTGCCGTCACCAATCTTGATGCCTTTAGCAATTTCATCATTAGTCATAGTAAGCTGTGCAAAGTTTACGGCATCGGTTGGGGCAATTCCCTTATCAACTTTGATAATTCTATTATTACCATTATCAAGACCTTCTTTGCTTAACGTAATGGTCTGATTAGGACCATCAGTGATAGTGACGCCTGCATTGTTAAGCACCGTGCTTTCCATTCTCACGCTACCGTTTTTACCAAGCATGACATCTTCAGCCAATCTAACATTTAGATTGCCATCTTCATCAGCGATCACACCGATATTGTTTTCAGTTACGTTGGTAGCACCTCCTTGGAGTGTCAACGTTTGACCTAACTTGCGATTGACGACAACATTTGTATCATCTCCTGTAAAGTTCAGTCCTAGGTCCACTGTATTGTTGGTTGCATTTAATTGTCTAACATTGACAGCATCAGTATCTGCATCACCATCATCTACATTGATGATTCTATTACCGCCATTATCAAGACCTTCACCATTCACACTAACTGTACTATTAGCGAAACTGGCACTAGTAAAAGTGACATCCTCTGCTGTCGCGACTTTAATGCCACCATCCTCGGCACTAAGAACAATGTTATCTCCCGTTAGGAAGTTAGCCGTATTATCAGTTTGGTTAAGCGTTTTAACGTCAACGCCATCTATTTGAGCAACAATGGTCTGCATGGCACTGTCCGCTTTTACCAAGCTGGCTTTGCTATCGGCACTTAAATCAACAGCGTAATCGGTCGTGTTAGTTGTATCACCTTTTTCACCTACGGTAACTGTGACAGCTGCAGATCCTGCTGAAGCAGTAACGCCATCTGCATTAATAGTATAGACATCTTGTCCTGTGTCACTGTCGATTGAGAAATCAACACTAGAAACATTGGTTCCCTTTAAGACTTTGGTTCTGGCAGCGGCAGACGAGCTACTTAGTTGACTGACATTGACAGCATCATTTGGGTCTTCACCGTTATCAACATTGATAATCTTTTTGTTACCAGCATCGATACCACCAGACCTTGTTACGCTTGGACCACCAATAATTGTTAAACCATCCATGGTTAGAACAGTACTAGGAATACCTAGTGGACCATTCACCAATACTCCTAAGCCATTAACTGATGTACTAGCCAGTGCATTACCGGTTCTAACACCTAAACCATCTACAGTTGTACTAAAGTATGAGTTACCTGTTGTTAGACCAGAGCGATCAAGTGTCGTGGTATCACCAAAACCGAACGGAGAGCTTGAACCCATTTCTACACTACCGTTATTACCTAGGTCTAAGTTATTGTTGAGTTCGAACGAGACATCATTACTAGTAGTGTCTTTAGAAACAGTGATATTGCTGTTTTTACTGTTGAAGTCAACTGAATCTCCAGGTCCTACCGTACTTGCGGTAGCACTATCACCTTGTGCGCTGATATCCCAGCCTCTATTGGCTGTTTCTGTCACGACGTTTAGCTGCCTGACGTTGACAGCATCCATAGGTGCATCACCATCATCTACATTGACGATTCTGTTGCCGCCATTATCCAGACCTTCACTATTCACACGAACTGTACTATCAGCAAAGCTAGCACTAGTAAAAGTGACATCTTCTGCTGTAGCAACTTTAATGCCACCATCCTCGGCACTAAGAACAATGTTATCTCCCGTTAGGAAATTAGCCGTATTATCCGTTTTATTGAGCGTTTTAACATCAACACCGTCTATTTGAGCAATAATGGTCTGCATGGCACTGTCTGCTTTAACTAGACTGGCTTTGCTATCAGCACTTAAATCAACAGCGTAATCAGTGGTGTTAGTTGTATCATCTTTTTCACCTGCGGTAACTGTAACAGCGGCAGATCCTGCTGAAGCAGTAACGCCATCAGCATTAACAGTATAGACATCTTGACCGTTACCACCTGTAGACTTCACAACACCCGCAATATTAGTACCTGCGGCGACCTCTGTTTTAGCGGCAGCGGAGGCACTATTGAGCTGACTGACATTGACAGCATCATTTGGGTCTTCACCGTTATCAACATTGACAACCTTTCTATTACCAGCGTTGATACCACCAGACCTTGTTACGCTTGGACCATTCAGAATGGTTAGACCATCACTGGTCAACGTGGCATTAGATGGGTTAAAAGGGTTTATACCTGTTACGGTCACACCAGCGCCACTAACTGTAGTTACACCGCCCATCGCTAGACCACCTGTGATCATGCCCAAGCGATTAACTTGAGTGCCACCGAAGATATTACCTGTACTGACACTGCCGTTATTACCTAGGTCTAAGTTATTATTGAGTTCAAATGAGACATCATTACTGGTTGCTTCTTTAGAAACAGTGATATTGCTATTTTTACTGTTGAAGTCAACTGAGTCGCCAGGTTCTACAGTGCTTGCAGTGGTAGCATCACCTTGTGCACTAATATCCCAACCTCTATTAGCAGTTTCTGTCACGACGTTGAGCTGTCTAACATTGACAGCATCAGTATCTGCATCACCATCATCTACATTGATGATTCTGTTGCCACCATTATCAAGACCTTCACCACTCACACGAACTGTACTATCAGTAAAGCTAGCACTAGTGAAAGTGACATCCTCTTTTGTAGCGACTTTAATGCCACCATTCTCAGCAGTGAGAACAATGTTATCTCCCGTTAGGAAATTAGCCGTATTATCCGTTTGATTGAGTGTTTTAACATCAACGCCATCTATTTGAGCAACAATGGTCTGCATGGCACTGTCTGCTTTAACCAGACTGGCTTTGCTATCAGCACTTAAATCAACAGCGTAATCAGTGGTGTTAGTTGTATCATCTTTTTCACCTGCGGTAACTGTAACAGCGGCAGATCCTGCTGAAGCAGTAACACCATCTGCATTGACGGTATAGACATCTTGACCGTTACCACCTGTAGACTTCACAACACCCGCAATATTAGTACCTGCGGCGACCTCTGTTTTAGCAGCGGCAGATGAGCTATTTAGCTGACTAACGTTGACAGCGTCTTTATCTAAGACACCCGCTTTAACGTTTGTGATCTTTTTATTGCCAGCATTGATACCACCAGATCTGGTCATGCTTGGACCATTCAGAATGGTTAGACCATCACTGGTCAACGTGGCATTAGATGGGTTAAAAGGGTTTATACCTGTTACGGTCACACCAGCGCCACTAACTGTAGTTACACCGCCCATCGCTAGACCACCTGTGATCATGCCCAAGCGATTAACTTGAGTGCCACCGAAGATATTACCTGTACTGACACTGCCGTTATTACCTAGGTCTAAGTTATTATTGAGTTCAAATGAGACATCATTACTGGTTGCTTCTTTAGAAACAGTGATATTGCTATTTTTACTGTTGAAGTCAACTGAGTCACCAGGTCCTACAGTGCTTGCAGTGGTAGCATCACCTTGTGCACTAATATCCCAGCCTCTATTAGCAATGTCTGTAACAGCTTTTAGCTGAGATACGTTCACTGCATCAGTGTCTGCTGAACCACCTGCAACGTTAACGATACGACGTTCGCTTCCAACAGCTCCTATCGAGACTGTGCCATTATTTACATCAGCAGCGACGTTGGTTAAGAAAGATGCGCCACTTTGTACCGCCCCAATAGAGTTTTGACCTAAAGCCACGCTGTTTAGAGCATTTGCACTAGCACCTTTACCGAGTGCCACACCGCCTTGCGCTTTAGCTTGTGCATCAAGACCAATTGCAATGGTGTCTTGAGCCATGGCTTTTGCTTGATAGCCTATCGCAACCGCACGACTTGCGTTTCCGTTTGTGGCTCTTTGACCTATCGCCACTGAATTAACACCCGCTTTGGCCTCCTGACCACCAGCAAAGCCGTTGAACGAAGATCGCGCACCTTCACCGATAACGGTTGCATTTGCGTTTGCAAATGCGCTCTCTCCAACAGCGGTTGCATTATTACCTTTTGCATTGGCATTCGAGCCAACGGCAAGAGCGTCAGTACCTGTTACTGACGTGGTGTATGGCTGTGCACTGCTAGAACGAATAGGAAAATCAATGCCAGCAACGATAGTATCTAACGCTTTTAATTGAGATACGTTTACTGCGTCACTGTCTTGAGTACCTGCTGCGACATTTACAATTTGGCGAGTACCATTAGTAGAGCTACCAACAGAAACTGCACCAAGGCCTGTACTATTAGTTGCTGTAATAGCTGTTTTGTCTATGACACTAGCACTTGATGGAGCAAAGCCAACCGCACCACCTGCAACGTTAGCTACAGATTGTGATCCTAGCGCCACGCCATCTTGAGCATTAGACTGAGCGCCAGCACCCAGTGCCAAGGCCCCTTTTTCAGTAGCAGAGGCAGCCACACCGAACGCTGATGACGCGGTTGCAGCAGCATTCGCATGCGTACCTGTTGCAGTTGCAAGATGACCCGCCGTACGAGCTTTGACACCAATTGCTATGGAAGCTGCCCCGCCCGATTCAGTATTTCCTGTATATGGGTCGCTTGCATCCAGTAGATCTCGACCCGCATATTCATTAAAAACCGTATTGACTGTGCCACTGTTTAGATCAGTGCTAGTGATACTACCGTCGATATTGTATATCGATGCTAAGTTTAGGTCATCGCCACCGATGGCAATAGAAGAGCCGCCTCTTGAAACGACATTGGCACCAATAGCAATAGATTGTTCACCACTTGCCAGCGTCTGTTGTCCAAATTCAGAGCTACCAATAGCGATGGTTTGGCTGCCAGTTGCCTTTGCGTTGCCACCCATGGCAATAGCGTTATAACCTGTTGCGCCATCGTTGTTGGCATTACCAATAGCTTCAGAATCAACACTATAATATTTGGTTTTATTGTCTTTAACTATATTAACTAGCCTATATAGCTGTGAGCCATTAACTGCATCTTTACTCCCTGCCATCACAGCACCATTGGATACATTGGTGATTTTGTTATTACCATTGTTTAGGCCACTATTGCTCAAAGTGACACTATTGGCTGGATTTATGGCTGTAATCTTAATGCCTGAATTGTCAACTAAAGTATCACCCGTTTTGAGACTACCATCAGTCCCTAAATCGACATTTTCATCGAGCTTTATCGTTAGCGACTTATCATGTCTATTGGCAGTCACGCTAATATTTTTGGTATTGGGATCGCCAGTGACCGTTTCTCCACCCTGCACCGTTAGTGTTTGGTGAAGGAATGAATTGGTATGTATTTTAGGCGTTGGGTCGTCACCAACAAAGTAGGTACCCAATGCATTCACCTGCATGCCAAAGCCAGCAGCTAGTAGCCCAAGCGCTATAGTGCTCAGACGTAACGTATGGATAACGGACAGGTTAGACGTTGTATTTATGGTAGCGTTAGAGCTAACGCTAGATTTGGAAGATTTGCCACGTCCCTTCGCGTATTCACCAACGGCGGTAAAACAACTTAAGGCTTCATTCCAGATGACTTTATAAATGCGGTTCATGATGCGTACTCCCTTACAGACTTGTCAGATTTAAAAAATCAGAGATAAGATCTATGTCAGAGAGACGATGTGACAAAATAAAACGGGTTATAAGCTTATAATAACGAGACCTTGTTCAAATAATAGTTGTAGTAGTCTTTAAGGAATAAGACGTTCTGTTTTGTATAATCTTTATCACTCTCTGTATATATTAGTATTACCGAATATATACAGAGAGACAATGCCGTTCATCCGTATTTTGATACCGTTCGTCGTTTATATTCATATAAACGAATATAATTACTTTTAATTTTTGTCTATTTATAATAAATTACGTCGGTTTTAGAAAGAGTCAGCTTTTATCTATGACTAAATATGGTCTTATACACATTACAAATACACGATAAGCGCATATTGGTTACATAAATCGTTTCTATATTATTTATTTTTTTGTCTGCTAGGTAGCACTATTTGAACCACTAACCCTTGGATACCGTCTTGACGGTTATGAGCATTGATATATCCTTTATGCGCCATAACTACAGCATGAACAATAGCCAATCCAAGACCATAGCCGCCAGTATCACGATGCCGAGCAGTATCGAGCCGCACAAAGGGATGAAAAATACGTTCTAAGTCTTTTTCTGCGACACCGCCACCTTCGTCTGTTATATTAATTTGAACAGCTGGTGCCTTATTGTCCATTTGTATTGCCTTTACTTCAGCAATCACTGTCGAACCCGCTGCCGTGTGCATAAAAGCATTGCGAATGACATTTTCAAGTGCACTATACAACTGCTCTGCATTACCTTGAACTGTCCAAAATCCTTCCAAACTATCTAACGCTGAGAATACAGGCGGTTGCCATTGCCAATGTACGTCCTTATGTTGAAACTCAAAGCAGACATCCTCTCCGATATTACTAATAATGTCAGATATGTCGACTGCCTCACTTTCCAAATTATCGACGGTATATTGCTGCATTTGCAGAGATTGAATATGAATGATTTGCTCAATTAGCTCATTCATTCGTGTAGATTCTTTATCGATACGGTCTAGATAACGATTGGCATTGGGCGCAAAGTCTCGAGTCAGCTCAGTCGCTACATCCAGACGAGCAAGTGGCGAACGCAGCTCATGTGAGATATCACTGAGCATTTGCTTGCGTGCCAACTCACTATCGACGAGTCTGGTCGAGAGATGGGCAACGTCTTTGGCAAGTAGCCCCAACTCATCATCGCCCATCTTGGACAGTTCTGGGTTGGCTTGATAATTACCATCAATCATACGGTGTACGGTATTTTGTACACGACCAATTCGCTGGGTTAGCGTACGACTGAGCCATATGCAAACCAATATGCTAAAGATAACAATCAATAGCAAACGTATTGGAAAATTGCCGTGCTGTATCTCTACTACGTCTGAAAAACGCAAGTGCGGACGCAACTGTATGATGATTGACTGACCATCAGGTAGTTCAACAGACATATCAGCCAGTTCAGGACGAGTATCGATATCAGCTACTGCGGCACTACTTGCCGTTCTTGGCTTTAGGAATTTTTGCCAAAAAGATGGCTCATCTTTTGGTATCTCATTGTCGTGCTCACGCGGTCTATTATCAGCATTGCGACCTTCTACACCATGAACGTTATTCTCTACTCTAGGTGGTCTAGGCGATACTGGTCGCACCGGTTGTATTGCACGATCCATTAGCTGCCGACCACTTTGCAGTTGTCCTTGCGCGCGATCGTCTTTGTCACGGTAACGCGGGAATATAATAGCGCCTTGCTCATCATAGACTCTGATTTGATTCATCAACTGGCGATCTTGACGATACATCTGCCTGACAGACTCTACATCACCAGCCCGTAGTGACGCGACCATCTCTTCACGCTTTATCAATAGGCTATCGATTTGTATGTCCATACGAGAGGTCAGCTCTTTTTCAGCTAGCCAGCGTTCTACCACGATGGACAGTACAGAGGTAATTAAAATCGTTAGTAATAGGCTCAGGAACAAACGCCAAAACAAGGTGATGCGCACCTTAAACTTAGGTGCTTTTTTGAGGGTCTGCTCAGAAGCTCTCATCGATATGTCCGTCATTACAGCACCAGTTGATAACCTTTTCCACGCACCGCTTTTATTGGTTCATCGTGAAAAGGTTGAAGTTTTTTGCGTAAGCGAGATACGTGCACATCGAGGCTACGGTCAAATGGCTGCAATTCACGCTGCAAGACATTTTCTGACAGCCATGCTTTACTGACCACCTCCCCTTTTTGCTTGAGTAGAGCCACGAGCAGATCAAACTCTGTACCAGTGACTTGTAGCGTCACCCCATCTATCTGACAGGCACGTTGGTTTTGATCGAGATGCAAACGACTCTCTGGCAACGGAGTATGCTCTGATGCGGTCGTATTGGTACGTTTAATCACTGCATTGATACGCGCTAGCAGCTCTCTAGGGTTACAAGGTTTAGTGATATAATCATCAGCACCAAGCTCTAGACCAATAATACGATCAATCTCTTCCCCTTTTGCTGTCAGCATAATGACTGGGATATCGATAATATTTGGTAATTGGCGCAGGACACTCAGACCATCTAGTTTCGGCATCATAATATCGAGCACGAGTAAATCATAGACCGTATCTTCGTGTGCTACTGCCTTGAGTCTTTGTATAACTGCTGCACCATCATGGACGCAGTCACAGCGAATGCCGTGATTGTCCAAGTACTCTTGCAATAACTGAGTCAACTCTTCGTCGTCATCGCCTATTAGGATGTTTGGCATGCTTCTCTCCTTTAATTTTTATTTATCTCTATTTACTCAATCTATAGTAATCATGGCGCGATAAGTCCGCATACAAGTGTTATTTTGATATGGTTAGCAAGATTGTCGCCGTGGCATTTTTATTGTCGGTAGACTGTAGTTAACCATATTATCAGGCAAGCACTTGCCAATTCACCAGAAACGTTACCTTTCTTAATACTTCATAAATGTTCGTAACCTTTAACTGTCGTAATATACTCCTATCAACAGCAAGTATTGCATTTCTAAGATGGCTAACCATAGCGAGCGATAACGTTCAACAGATGGTACTTGCGAGATAAAAATTTAGTACTTATGAAATCAAACTCAATGTAATCAAGGATATTATGATGAAAAAATTACTATTAGGCTCAGTATTAGCAGCGTCTAGCATATTTACAGTGACCGCTTGCACTAGCGTTAACGCAACCACTGATACAACGCCAACTGCGCAAATGCAAAAGAACCACAAAGATGGCGCGATGAGAGGCCCAATGTCGAAACTGGACCTAACAGCGACACAGCAAGCGCAAATTAAAGCCATCATGCAAAACAAACGTGGCGATCGCACTGCTGACCGTGCAGAACATCAAGCAGAACGCGCGCAAATGGATCAGCAAATACAAGCACTGACCAATGCCAGCACTTTGAATACTGCTGCCTTAAACCGTCTGGCTGATCAACGAGCAGCAAAAGAAAAGCAACGCTTTATCGAACGTGTACAAACCCAACATGCCATCGCTCAAGTGTTGACTGCTGAGCAACGTGCAAAAATGGAACAGATGAATTCAGAGAAACAAGAAAAAGGTCGCAAGCATTCAAAAGACCGTAAAGGCCATGACAAACAGCATCAAGGTATGTAATAAGCCACTCCGGAAAAGTGTTATTGTACCCAGCTGTATACGTATAAAATGAAAAAGCGCGCCGTTAATAGGTGCGCTTTTTTATTTATTTTTTATCGTCTATATATTTTAGTTGCATCCATATTGATTGCAGGAATAGTTAAAGCTATTACCATTACTATCACTACCATTATGATAAGTATAAGAACCAATCTGTTGAGAAGATTTATTCCAAGAACCACCATCAGCACTGGTACCGTTAGTATATGAAGTATTACCAATTCTATTGGTACTTTGGTTCCAGCTACTTCCTGTACTACTATTATAGCCAGAGGTATATGTAGTATTCCCTATTCTATTATTTGTGTACGTATTTCCACTAGCATCAGAACATGTGGAGAACGATGAGTTGCCAATACATCCCGCTTGAGCAGAACTAAAAGTGATGACAGCAGAAAATATACCTACTAAATATTGTTTCATACCTATCCTATTCGAATGTGGAAAAATCATTTTTACGAAACTCGCTATTTACTCAACCGAACCAAAACGCTCTCTGACCATCGGCAACATGTTAAAGACCATTTTACCTACTGCCGTGCCATTACCATCTTGGTAGTATTGCAGCAGCTCTGGAGCATACTTTCGTAAATCAATGCTATTGCTAGCGTTCGGCGACTGCACATTACTTGGTAGGTTAGGGAACGCCAAGTCCTTAGTGCTAACAGCGGAATGCTGCTGCAACACATCTATCCTCATGCCTTTGTTGTTATTCGCTTCGCTAGTGTTATCTAACTGACGGCGTAAGTGCTCCCATTTGAGTTGACCACGTTTATCAAACCCGTATAGTTCCTGTACTTCTGTATTGGCAATGGTCTCACCCGTCGTTGCTTCCTCATTCATTTGATCTTTTATCATAGCCAGTATTTTTTGCACAACAGACTTACTGGTGAATGCCTTTGGATTTTGAATCGACTCAAACGCTGTCATCGGTTCGGGTTCTTGTACCAGCTCTGGGTATTTTTCACTGATCCGATCGTAGAAAATCTGCATATATTTCTGTTGCGATGCTTGATAATCCCCAAAGCGTTGTACGCGGCGAATGATTTGATCGCTTGGTAGCATAGCCGATAACTGGTGCGCGGGCAGCTTTGGAGACAGGGAAGCAAGTGAGTTAGGGGCAACATAATTAAACTGGCTGACAGGCGCCGCGTCATAAGTCGCATCTAACGCTGCAAAGTGGCTTTTGATTACTTCACTACCAAACCCTTTAGGCAATGTACCATCATCAATGGCTATTTTTAACCACTTGTTTTGCCATTTTGTACCGAGTTTATCGTCTAACAATTCTGAGTTTAGAATCGCAAAGTTATCTGCCCATAGGTAAATATCACCGTTTTTAAAATCCATATAAATAGGCTGGTTGATGCTGCTGTGATGATTACGTGCTTGATATTGCGCGCTGGCGAGCATCGTAGCCTTGCCTGCCATCGGTTGATAGATCCCTTGAGAATCGATAGAAAGCGGCTTTAGTAGGTACTCATCTAATAACTGTGCTTTCTTCCTATCTAACGGTCTTTGTTTATCCTCATAATTATCAAATAGCGCTTGATAATCTGGTGCTACTTTTACATCGCTATCGTATTGATGGTCATTCCATGCATGATAGGCAGCTACGCACTCAAAATACGACTGCCTTATGCTGTCACGCTTAGTAACGTAATCCACCGCTAAGACATCTTTGTTTTGCTGTTCTGCTTGCAGGATTAGAGCCGCGTACGCTTGGTCATGTGCCTCTTCGCAATGTTCATCTACATAGTCTGATGCCGCCATTTTCTCCGTACCAGTATTAGTATCAGCATCTATAAATTGTTTGTTATTGCCAATTTCAAGATTGCTATGATAGCTAAATGACTGACGACGCTGTTTTTGTAGTGCTGTTTCTAGTGTTTTTTTAGCAACGCTAGGTGCTTGTTTTACAGCCGCCGTGCTGGACTGGCCCAAATTGGTAGACTGGCAACCTGTTAACAACAGTGCCCCTGTCAAAAATGCGCTGGTGATTAACAGATTATTTTTAGTCTTAAATGGCAGACGTTGTGCAATGGTGTGATGTACTGTTTTCATTTTTTATCCTTAATAGATATAAGCGTAAATGCAATAAGATGATGTCATTTGACTTCTATTTTTCATTCATATCATCTTGAGCATCGTCAACTCGGCTCTCATCGACAGCGTCTGCGCCATTGCCATTATCGTTACCGTACTCATCAGTGCCATATTCATTACTGCTATAAGCACCTTCGACACCGCTATCTTGATAGTCGTAGCGTGCATAGCGGGCCGTTTGTAATCTGTCTTTTTTCGCGCGCTGCGTAGCTATCCATGCATTGCCATCGATAGGAGGCGTAGCGTCTGAACCAAAAGACTCAGCGAGCAGCGGTGTCAAGGCATGACGATTGAAGCTGGCTTTATCGTAACGCACTTGGTTTAGCATGGTTGTGGTCGACCCCATAAAATCACTACCGATATTGACACGTTGCTGCTTGGCCAGCAGTCGACCTGAGCTGTCTAAGTAATAGTAGTTGATTTGATTAAACGAGATAGGACCGATAGCTTCGATAAGCTGCAATAGCGAACCGACATCCGCGCTTTGATAGCCTTTATTGTATAACTGCACTTTAGCCAGTGCTGTCTTCAGTGCGGCACCATCAGGATACTTATCTGGATTGGCATCTACGTATTCTTGCAGTGACTTCGTTACATATTTGAGCGTCTTGCCGATTACTTCACCGCTTTGCTGACTACCGAAATAGACTTTTACGGCACGAGTCGCACCGACTTCTTTGGCAAACGCATCACCACTGACATCGACTGCGCTAAAATGCTCGGGCGCGAGCTCAGCCATGCTATTCTGTATTGCGTTGAGCACCGCATCGTAGAGCACCGCTGGTGGCAACTGTGCCGTGATACTTTCAGGCAAACCAAAGCTCACCGTATGCGAGGTCATCTGTGATGGTAACGGCGTATTCTCAGGGTTAACAAGTGCAACAATCGGCATGATGGCCGATGGATCTACTACGACACTGCTATTATTAAAATCAAATGCTAACGGTATCTGTATCGACGAGCTAATCGTGGGTGTGGCGTAGTCGTAGCTATAGACACTTTGTAGCTGGCGCTGCTTGGGACGGTATTGACTGACACTATTGAATGTTAAATGCTCATACTGATAAGCATTGGATGCAGCTATTTGCTCAGGAGTGCGGTGGAACATATCAAAT